>CALHAO010000288.1 GCA_937931765.1 uncultured Thiotrichaceae bacterium | reverse complement strand
CATTTCCGGGTTATGCAACAACAAGGCTTCAATAATTTGTTCACCGATGGAGAACACCGGATTCAACGACGTCATCGGCTCCTGAAAGATCATCGCTATTTGCGAACCGCGAATACTTCTTAAGGCATTATCTTTCAGCTTCAGCATATCCTGGCCATTAAACAGAATTTGGCCCGCTGGGTGCGTGGCAATACCATAAGGCAACAAGCAAATCACCGACAACGCGGTAATCGACTTACCACTGCCCGATTCACCCACCAGGCAAAAGGTTTCGCCTTTGGGAATCGAAAAGCTGACATCATCAACCGCTTTCACTACCTCACCACCACTTTGCAGGTAGGTATGGATATTGCGCACTTCTAATAAGGGCTGACTCATTAGTTTACCCCCGAATTACGTGACATGTGCGGATCAATGGCATCACGCAAAGCTTCGCCAATCAGGTTGTAAGCGAATACGGTCATAAAAATCGCTCCACCGGGAAAGGCTGCCATCCACCAGTTAAAGGTCGAGGATTTAACCGCCTGATCCAACATCTGCCCCCATGACGGCGCACCCACTACACCTAAACCGAGAAAGCTTAATGTTGCCTCAGCGAGAATCGCAGAGGCCACTCCAAAACTCGCCGCTACCAGCAACGGGGCAACACCATTCGGCAGCATGTGGCGGAATAAAACGGAACGTAAAGGCAAACCGCTGGCAATAGCCGCCTGCACATAATCCTGTTTACGTAATTTGAGAAACTCAGCACGGATATAACGTGCATAACCTGACCAACTGGTCACACCGATAATGATCATCATCATGTATAAGTTGCGCCCGAAGAAAGCGACGAAGGTGAGCAACAAAAATAATGTAGGGATAGCTTCAAAAATCTCTACCAGCCGCATGCCGATCATATCCAGCCAGCCGGAGAAGTAACCCATAAAGCCGCCGATAATCACCCCAATCACCATCGCGATACTGGTCGCCACAAAGCCGATGCTCAGGGCAATGCGGGAAGCATGAATCATCCGGCTGAATACATCACCACTATTTTCTTCTGTGCCCATCAGGTGAGTGCGCCCATCACCAGCTGCTGCATCGGCTAATGGCTCTTCCAGTCCCCGATAACCGTAGTCACGCAGGTAATCTTCTGCCGCATAGGGAATCGGTGGCATGATTTTCCAGTCAACGTTCTCGTTAAAGTCTGATGAGCGAAATTGTGCGTAATTCACTAGTTCCGGTGTTTTCAGGAATGAATGCCCCACCACAACCGCAGATACAGCAGCAATCACCACAGCAATTAAGCCCAGACGAAAATCAATATGCAGGGGTAACAACCAGAGCAGAATAGCAATGAAAAAAGCCGCCAGCACCCCCACGTCCTCAGCCGTGATGTAGTGCAATACCGGCATTGAAAATTCGCCACCCTTGCTCATCATGATCGGCATGCTATTCGCTAGAAACGGCGCAAAGACGGCAGCTATAACCAGTAAGCTGATCCAGAATAAGCCGATCTTCACGCCCCAACCTTTTAAGGCGCTGCGGAGAATTCTGCGACCAAAGGATTGCTGGCGACTATGCTGACGGCGAATAGCCGGTACAGGGTTGGCGGTGTGACTGCTCATTAGGTTAGTACCTTGTTTTCATTGCCCCATTAGACCAGAAGCGAAGGAAGTCCTGCAATTATTATGGCTACGCAGATAGCTTATCCGCAAACAACTGGCGTAATTTTTTAAGTTTGGGATCAATAACCGCCTGGCAATAGCCCTGCTCACTATTCTCGCGATAGTAGTCCTGATGATACTCTTCCGCTTTATAAAACTTTTTCAGGTCAGCTACTTGTGTGGTAATAGGTGCCGAGAAATATTGCTGCACATCCTTAATCACACTCTCTGCAATCGCTTTCTGCTCATCATTATGAGCAAAAATAGCACTCCGGTATTGTGTGCCTTTATCTGCGCCCTGTTGATTCAATGTCGTCGGATCATGCGTGCCAAAATGGATTTGCAACAGCTCACTATAGCTGATCACCGTAGGATCAAACAGCACCTGAATCACCTCAGCATGACCGGTCTGACCACCGCAAACAGCTTGGTAAGTCGGATCATCAACTTCTCCACCGGTATAACCACTTTCTACAGAATACACACCTTTAAGCTCGCGGAACATCGCCTCAGTACACCAGAAGCAGCCACCACCAAACGTGGCAGCCTCTAATTCACCTTCCACTTTTTTCAGTGAAACTGCATTCATGCAATAACGCAATCCGCTAGGTTGCGGGCCATCCGGAAACACATGCCCCAGGTGCGATTCACAGGTATTGCAGACCGTTTCAACACGTACCATGCCATGAGATCTGTCAGCATGATAAGCGATGGCATTCACTTTTACCGGCTGGGTAAATGAAGGCCAACCCGAACCCGACTCGAATTTTTCACTGGCATCAAACAACAAAGTATCGCAACAGACACAGCTATACAAACCGCCCTCAAACAAGCTGCACATTTCTGAACTAAAAGCCCTTTCTGTGCCTTGTTGGCGGGTCACACGGAATTCCTCATCCGTTAAAGCGGTGCGCCACTCATCATCAGTCTTCCTGACTGTACGATCGGGCGCAGGGTTTCCGTTATCAGAGAACTCGAGTACTTTATTCCAATCCAACATGCTAATGACTCCTTTATAGAACAATTCCAGATTTTCCAGAAAATGAATCACCTTCTGGTCAGGCATTTCACAGGGTTTCAGCCAAAACTTATCACCAGTTGCATAATAATTAAAACTAATGTGGTTTTGTCCTGCTTGCTGGCGGGCAAAAACTTTACTGACCTTGCCATCCACCATCACTTCTTTGGTGACCCGGTAACGCTCACCCAGATAATCTCCGAAAGAGAAACCTTCCGGTATCCGAGCGATACTGTTTTGCCATTCCTCCATTTCGTTACTGCACCTCCTGCATCAAATGAAAAACCAATCGCTGGCATCCCCGACACCAAAATGGAAAACAATATAGTACCTTAAACTTCCCCAAATAATTGGTTAGTTTAACGTGAGAAATAGCTAGAAACGCAGAATAGAATTGCCGTTGATGATCACCGGTGAGAGCTATAGACTAGCAGTCGATAGATCGGTTTTAGAAGCCACTTGTCACAATGATCTGCATCGCTGAAAAATAAAAGGGTTGTTAATGGAAAGTTTCGGGTTTCTGATCGTCGCGATAGGTATTTTATTGTTCGCACTGTTCTCCCGGAAACTGGAGGACAGCCTGCTCACATTACCGATGATCTTTACTGTTTTCGGTTGGACAATTGGTGGTGGCGCAGGTGAATTACTCCCCTTATCCATCGGTCATGGCGCGATGCACACCCTCGCAGAGGTTACCCTAATTCTGGTACTGTTTTCCGACGCAGCACAGGTTAACCTCCGGCTTTTACTCAAAGACCACACTTTGCCCACACGCATGCTACTTATCGGTATGCCATTGAGCATTTTGCTCGGCGCGGTAGTCGCAGCCTGGGTATCACCGGCAGCACCGCTGGCACTGGCTTTTCTGATCGCAGCGATTCTGACACCAACTGACGCAGCGCTGGGGCAAGCTATCGTCAGTAGCCACAAAGTACCGGTACGGATACGCCAGGCTATTAATGTCGAAAGTGGTTTGAATGATGGCATAGCGCTGCCTATCGTGATGATATGCGCAATTCTGACCTCAGCTGCTTACGGAACAACCGGAGCACATCAACCCGATAACTTATGGCTATTTACCCTACTTCAAATCACGCTTGGCCCCTTAGTTGGCGTGGGTGTCGGGTACGCCGGAGCCAAACTGGTAGATCGGGCAGCAGCACAAAAAAGCATGAGTATGGCTTTTCAGGGCATTGCTTTTTTATCATTAGCTGCCACGGCTTATCTACTGGCAGAAGCAGTCGGCGGCAATGGTTTTATCGCTACCTTCGTTGCGGGCCTATTATTTGGCGCTACCCTTAAAGAACATTCAGAATCGTTGTTTGAATTTATGGAAACAGAAGGCCAGTTATTAACGATGATTACCTTCCTGATTTTCGGTGCAGTGATGGTGCCACTAGGGCTGGAACATGCCACTTGGAAAACGCTGGTGCTAGCGGTACTTTATCTGACGGTTATCCGCATGTTACCGATATTCTTGTCACTGACCGGCACCGGCCTGAAAGCGCCTGACAAACTACTCTTAGGCTGGTTTGGCCCACGCGGTCTGGCCTCTATTCTGTTTGCCTTACTGATTCTGGATCGGTTTACAATCCCTGGCAGTGAAGAACTACTGGCCTGTATCGTGCTGACCGTCATGCTGAGTATTTTTGCACATGGCCTTAGCGCAACACCGTTGGTTAACACCTATGCCCGTTATATCAGTAAACGAGAAGCGCCGGAACAATCCGTAACAGACAGCTAATCGTAACTCACCCTAGGATCAACCAAGGTATACAAAAAGTCAGCTACCAGATAACCAATCAAAGTCAGAAAACCGCTGATCCAGGTAATCGATAACACCATTTCACGATCCCGGCTTTTTACGGCCTCGACCGCTAGTTGCCCCATGCCATTAATACTGAAAATATTCTCTACAATCAGCGAGCCACCCAACAGACTCGGCAATAAACCGGCAGCCACTGTAATCAATGGCAATAAACTATTCCGGAACACATGCTTCCACAGCACTTCCTGTTCACTCAACCCTTTAGCACGCGCGGTACGCGCATAATCAGAATTGAGATTTTCCAAAACAGAGGTTCGTGTCAACTTAGACAGCGCCGCAAAACCACCATAAGAAAGGCAAAGCACAGGCAGGACTAAATGCCAGATACGATCCAGCAGAAAACCACGGATATACCCATCACCCATCAGCTCCACCGCAATCAAAGCACCCAGCATCGCACCAAACAACCCAAGGCCGGTAACACGAAACGGCGCATATAACATCCATGCCAAGCCACCAATCACCACAGCACCGGATAACGGTAACAAAATCCAGTTCAGCCACAGATTATCAGCATGCGCCAGCACCATCCAGGTTCCAGCCACCAAACCAAACACAGTCCCCACAATCATGCGGAGTTTACGTTCTTCCCAACGGCTCATCCAGACTGCCAGCCCGGTACCAATGATCAACCCCAGAAATAACTTACCCACATCCCACAATGATCCCCAATGCGGCATAAAGGTCATGTCTTGTGCGGCACGACTACTAATGCCTGCGGTGGGAAACCATTGCCAGTGTTGAACGTTGGCGAAAAATCCAAGTAGTAAAACGCCTGCTAACATAGTGGGAATCGACCAAAGACCGAGCATAATAACACTGGAACTGACATCGAAACTGCCGCCTCTGTCAGTGGCGGCTTTCACACCGATGGCAATGGCGAGCAGGTAAATAAGTGGAATGGTAACGACGTTGAGTAAGAGGGTAATCGGTATTCGTTCGGCGAGGATTTCCCCCACAGGCCGCCCATAAGTAAAACTGTCCCCCAGATCCATGCCTTTAGTAAAAGAAAACCCTTCCATTTCACCTTCTTTATTAAAGGTAAAACCAATGGGGGAAACATTATTGAGCCAGCGGAGATACTGAATAGGAGCAGGCTGATCAAGACCGTAACGCTTATTGTAATACTCAGTCAGCGCTTGTTTTTCCTGAGCATTCATATCAGTGCCACCCACAAGGCTCTGGGCACTGATACCGCCGGGTGCCAACGCCATAACCGCAAACACCACGATAGTAATACCCAGCAGAGTGGGGATCATTAACAACAGACGACGGAACAGGTAAGTCAGCATAGTCTTAGCAACTAATCCGTATAACGCTGTAATACAGTAGGCACATACACCTCCATCGGCAGAAAACCATCATTCAAACCAATGTCGGTCTGCTGCAAATTACGAATGCGTTTATCGTAGAAAGACAGAGTTTGTTTACGGAATAAGAAGGTATAAGGCTGTTCATCGTAAATGACCTGCTCAGCCTGCTGCCACAGTGGCATGCGTTTCTTCTCATCTACCGTAGACCGCGCTTCATCTATCAACTTGTCTAGTTTCGGGCTGTGATAATTAATGAAATTATCACCATTTACCTTAGTTTGTGAACTATGAAGCATTTGGTAAATATCTGTTTCAAGACCGCTACTCCAACCTATAGTAATAGCTTCAAAGGTTTTATTATTCAACTGATCCAACATCACTGGCCACTCCTGTGGCGATGGAATCAGTTTAATACCCGCCAGTGCGTAAATATCTTTTAGCAATAAAACCATTCGCTGCGTGACTTCTTTAGCATGAAAATAAGTCAATTTGAACTCAAACACCTGGCCCGCTTCGTTTTCAATCACACCATCACCATCACGGTCACTAAAACCAGCTTCTTTCAATAACGCCTGCGCTTTCTCCAGATCATATTTACGTGGCACTAAGGCTGGATTATGTTGTTTACTGCGTGGGCTGAACGGGCTAATCGCTGGTTCTGCATAACCCAGATAAATATCATCAATAATACGCTGTCTGTCTGTCAGATAAGTCATGGCTAAGCGCACTTTGGGATCTGCAAAAAAGGTCGCTTTATCATCAAGTTTTTGATTCCAGGCAAGATAAGAATACCCAGCTACAGAAGGCATATAATTGAAAATCTGACTTTTAGCTTTAATCTGCTGATCTTCTTTTAGTTTTTCATATTCTGCTGGTTTTGCTGAACCAGGAAATACACCATAAGCATCAAGCCCACCATTACGGTATGTTGTCAGGTTTGCACTTTCATTCTGAATAATTTTCCACAGCAATCGGTTATAGGTAGGTTGCACATCCCCCCAGTAACGCTCATTACGCACCAACTCCACTGTGCCCTGATCCGGCGTCCAGTCTTTTGCATTCTTTAACTGGTACGGGCCAGAACCCAATAAAGCAGCTTTAGACTCATTGTATTCCTGCGTTTTTTCCAGATAAGGCTCATAAAAATGTTTGGGCATGATACTAATTGATCCGGCTAGCTCCATCGCCCGGAAGTAAGGTTCAGTGTAAGTGACCACCACCTCATACTTTCCCGTCGCCTTAATACTACCAATTTTGTCTAAGACGGCCCGCAAACCCGGTGCCTCGATCTCTTCGGTCATTATAAACTTAAAGGTAAACTCAACATCGTCAGCAGTCAGCGGCACACCATCAGAAAATGTGACATCTTCCCTGAGCTGAAAAGTAATCACCAGACCATCATCACTCACCTGCCAAGCCTTAGCAATTAAACCTGTCCACTCCAACGTTTCAGGGTCTCGGGCTAATAGCGTTTCAAGCACATTAGCCTGAACCTGTGAAGAATAAGCATCACTGGACACCAAGGGTGTCAGGGTTTTTAAGTTATTACCAAATGAATTAACACTCCAATCTCCCTGCGCATAACCTTCCTGCTGCGTAGCGTCATAAGCCCGCTTAAACGCAGGAGCCACACCTACCCCGGAAGCCTGACCATCAGCTTGAGGCGAGGACTTCGCTGCAAATGCCCCCGAACCCAGTCCGGTGCGTAAAGCACGCATGTCTTTAGCCTGCTCAGAAAGCGAAGCTTGCATCTGATCCAGCTTTGTCCATTGTCGGTCAACCTGATACATCACCAATAGCAGTAAAAAAACCAAAAGAATGATCAGGGAATAGAGAATCCAGTCGCGGGCGTTGAGTCGTTTTTGCATGTTCTTCGTGTATACTTGCGCGATTAAGTTAATAAGGGAACTAGTTTAGTTCCTTAAGCATACCACCAAGCCGATAAAGGTTGCAGCATCAACGCACAAGACAATTTATCTGCCCGGTGATTTCTATTTCATATAGTGCATGTAGGGCATACCCCGCAAGCATGGAAATCTACGATTTCCACAGTATAAGGAGTTCTCAATGGGTTTTCTTGCCGGTAAACGCATTCTGGTCACTGGCATCGCCAGCAATCGTTCCATCGCCTACGGCATCGCTAAAGCTATGCACCGTGAAGGTGCTGAACTAGCATTTACTTATCAGAATGAAAAACTGAAGCCACGGGTAGAAAAATTTGCAGCTGAATTTGGCAGCGATATTGTTCTACTGTGTGACGTAGGTTCAGATGAGCAAATTGCTGATACCTTCACACAATTAAGTGAAAAATGGGATGGACTGGATGGTGTGGTTCATGCGATTGCCTTTGCACCGAAAGAACAACTGGAAGGCAGCATCGTCGACAATACCACCCGCGAAGGCTCACAGATTGCACATGACATCAGTGCCTACAGCTTTCTGGCGATGGCACGTTATTCCCGCCCACTGATGAAGGGCCGCAATGGTTCACTCATCGCACTCAGCTATTTAGGCGCAGT
>CALHAO010000287.1 GCA_937931765.1 uncultured Thiotrichaceae bacterium | reverse complement strand
TTGCATGTAGTGGATACCGCTGGTTTGCGTGATAGTGATGACCCCGTGGAAAAGATTGGTATTGAGCGGGCATGGCAGGAAATCAATAAAGCTGATTTGGTATTGCTATTAGTGGATGACAATGATGCGTCTGTTGAGAATGTTGGGCTACTTCAACGTATACCGCAAGCCATACCGCGCCTGACTGTTCATAATAAAATCGACCTTAGTGGCCAGCCAGCTGGTAAGCAGGGTGAGCATGTCTATATATCCGCTAAGCAGGGGCTGGGTATCGATGCATTACGGGATGAGCTGAAAAGTTGTATGGGCTTTCAGGGCGGAGCAGAAGATACTTTCATTGCCCGTCGCCGTCATCTGCGAGCGCTGGAACAGGCGAGTGAAGCAGTTGCCAGGGCAGAAGTGCAGCTGGTGGAATTCAATGCCGGTGAATTGATGGCGGAGGAGCTGCGCATCGCTCAGGACGCGCTGGGGCAAATTACCGGACGGTTTACACCGGATGATTTGTTGGGTGAGATATTTAGCTCGTTTTGTATTGGAAAATGACTAGAAACTAAGCTGGCCTACGGCTTAATGATCCACCTATCCATTCTATTATTACGTCTTTCGTATCACAAAATTAACACGTGTTGCTAATGTTTCTTGCTGCAGTGCACAAAAGTATGTAAAATCCCGCGTTTTCCAGCACTTACTGTAGAAGTCGAAGATTTCTATGCTTGGAGGTGAAGTTTTTTTCATGTCCATTATAAAAATCGTGCTGGCAACCATTTGTGTTGTAGAGGATTTGAACATGGGTAAGCCGGTAGAAACAGTGGAAGCCACTCCTATTAACCCTGCTTTGTTGCAGAGTAATCTCATTAAAGCTACAGGTTTGTGGCAGCAATTTAATCAGAAGATGTTGGCAGCACAGGTAGATGGCGACTCAAACCAAGCAGATAGTTCTGCTTTTTTGAAAGCAACATCCAGCTGGGCTTTCAATCTGCTGAAGCAACCTGACACACTTTATCAGGCGAATATGGATCTGATGAATAATCAGCTACAGATGTGGCAGCGCACCTATGCAAAGATGATGGGCTTCTCCAATGTTTCCATCAGTGATGAGAGCGTTCGTGATCGTCGTTTTCGTGACCCGGCCTGGAAAGAAAATCCTACTTCCGAAATCACTATGCAGTCGTATCTGAATTTCTCTGGTTTTATGAAAACGTTGACCAGTGCTCATGAGGGTATGGATAGCAAAGAAGCTGCTAAAGCAGAATTCTATGTGAACACTATGGTTGATGCACTAGCTCCGAATAACTTTGCGATAACTAATCCGCAGGTTTGGCAGAAGGTTCAGGAAACCAATGGTGAGAACTTGGTCAAGGGGCTTGAGAATCTGTTGCATGATTTTCAGGACGGTGAGCTGAAAATCCGCATGACGGATACTGAAGCATTTGAGCTGGGCAAAGACATTGCAACTACGCCGGGTAAAGTAGTATTCCGCAATGAACTGATTGAGCTGATTCAATACACACCAACCACCGAAAAAGTCCGTCAGCGTCCGTTGTTGATTGTTCCACCATGGATCAATAAGTATTACATTCTTGATCTGCGTGAAAAGAATTCCTATGTGAAATGGGCTGTTGGACAGGGTCATACTGTATTCTTAATTTCCTGGCGTAACCCTGATACTGACCAGCGTCATTTGAGCTTTGATGATTACCTGCAGTTGGGTACGCTGGCTGCTATTGATGCAATTGAAGCTGCTAGCGGTGAGCGTGAAGTGAATATAGCCGGTTACTGTCTGGGTGGTACTTTGACAGCAGCGACCTTGGCTTATATGGCTGCTAACAAAGATGACCGTGTTAAAAGTGCTACCTTTTTCACGACATTGATTGATTTTTCTGAGCCGGGTGAGATTGGTGTTTTCCTAGATGAAGAACAGGTGTCTTCACTGGAAAAACTGATGGAAAGCAACGGTGGTTATCTGGATGGCAAGAACATGGGTTCAGCGTTTAATATGCTGCGTTCTAATGATCTGGTCTGGTCGTTCTTTGTGAACCTCTACCTATTGGGTAATGATCCACTGCCATTCGATTTGTTGTACTGGAACTCAGACAGCACGCGTATGCCACAGGCAATGCACAGTTATTATCTGCGTAATATGTATCTGGAAAATAAGCTGGCTCAGCCTTGTGGTATTAATTTGTCCGGTACGGACATTGATATGAGCAAGGTAACAACGCCGGTTTATTTTGTATCAGCACATGATGATCATATCGCACCGTGGAAAACCACTTATCTGGGTACGCAGTTGTTTAGCGGGCCGGTACGTTTTGTATTAGGTGAGTCGGGTCACATTGCTGGTGTGGTTAATCCTGCTTCAGTGAACAAATATGGCCACTGGGTGAATGAAGACCTGAGCACTGATGCTGAAGCTTGGCTCAAAGCGGCTGAGAAATCTGACCTGTCATGGTGGCATGATTGGGATAAGTGGGTATCTGAGTTTGCGGGTGATGAAGCTGAAGCACGTGAGCCGGGTAAAGGTAAGCTTGAAGTGCTTTGTGATGCACCAGGTACCTACGTAAAGTAATAACCCTAGAAACGGAGATAACCATGCATAAAGCACCTGTTTTCAGTTGTACCTTACCAGTAAGGTGGGGTGACATGGATGCTTATAATCATGTGAACAACACGGTGTATTTCCGTTTTTTTGAAGAAGCCCGCGTTCAGTTAATTGAAAATATCGCGGGTGGTCAAATTGCAGGCCGTGATGATGGCCCTGTCATCATCACGGCAAACTGCACATTCCTGAAGCCTGTTGTTTATCCCAATGATGTGCGGGTAGATTGTTATCTGGGCGAAATGGGTCGTAGTAGCTTCATGATTAATTACGAACTGTTTGCAGCATCTGATCCGGAAAAACCAGCATGTACCGGTGATTCTAAGGTGGTGTGGGTGGATCATGCTAAAGGCTGCTCAATGGAACTTCCCGGCTTTATTCGCGAGAAAATGGCCTGATTTTGTAGTTATCCTCTGACTACGGATACCTGATCTTAAGCGCATTGTTTGCAGATAACTTCAACCAGAGAATTCTGGTATGCTTCTGTGCAAATATTTAATAAGCGAAAGTCATGTATACATTACTAATAGTCTTCTTCCTCGTTTCAATCCTGTTCTCATTCATGTGTTCGTTATGGGAGGCTGCTTTACTCAGCATTACGCCTTCTTATGCGCAAATTAAGCTGAAAGAGAAAGACCCGATAGGTCAGCACCTTCAGAATTTCAAAGACAATATAGATAAGCCATTGGCGGCGATTCTGACCTTGAATACTATCGCACATACTGTGGGTGCATTAGGGGTCGGTGCTCAGGCAACCATGTTGTGGGGAGAAACTAATCCCATGGTTACTTCACTGGTGATACCTGTGTTGATGACACTGGGCATCCTGATTCTTTCTGAAATTATCCCCAAAACCATTGGTGCTAATTATTGGGAGGAGCTGGCTCCGTTCACAGTGAAGTCATTGCTGTTTATTATGAAACTCCTGAGTCCATTAATCTGGATGACGCAGTTGATTACCAAAGCTTTGAAAAAAGATAAATCAGGCAGTGTTTTATCGCGCTCTGATTTCCTGCTGATGACTGAGATTGGTGAACAGGAAGGCATGCTGAAACAAAGTGAGTCGAATATTATTCGTAACCTGCTGCGCTTCAATACCATCGAAGCCAAAAGTATTATGACACCACGCACAGTAGTGCATGCAGCACCCGAAGATATGACGCTGCAACAGTTTCATAAGCTGAATCCGGCGCTGCAATTTTCCAGAGTTCCGGTTTATAAGGGTGATTCCAAAGATAAAGTAACAGGGTATGTTTTGAAAGATGACCTGTTGGCCAGTTTATTAGATGGTAAGAAAGAAGATAAGCTAGTGACCCTGCGTAGAGACTTGATTGTTGTGCCACAAAATAGTCTGATTACAGAGTTGCACACCGATCTGTTAGAGAATAATGAACATATAGCGCTGGTGGTTGATGAGTACGGTGGCATGGCTGGTATTCTGACTATGGAAGATGTGATTGAAACCTTGTTGGGGTTGGAAATCATGGATGAATTTGATAGTAATGAAGACATGCAGGTGGTGGCGCGAAGGAATTGGGAGAAGCGGGCGCTGGCTTTGGGTTTAGTTGAAAAAGAGGCTGTTTCAGCAAACGAATGATTTAACAGGCTATACTTAAAGCATGTGTAACCAAAAGTCGGAGGAAGTATGGATGATTCTGTTAATGAAGAAGAGGTGAAGAAGCCTTCAGGTTACTTGGGTGGTCTATTGATGAATCCGGCCCGGCAGGAGCCGATTTCAAAAGCAGCGGGCGTTGCATTAAAGCAATTTAATGCTGCTACCAGTGATAAGGACGAAGTTAAGAGTATTGCATCCTCCCAAATTGGCCTTTTATCCAAGTTTTATGATTTATCATTGGATCAGGCCGGGCGTAGTTTTCGCTGGGCATTGATCGCCAGTATTGTGGGGTTACTATTTTTCTTAGCAGCGATCGCTTTTCAAATGATCGGCAAGGAAGGTTCTGAGTTACCAATGATTACATTGATTGGTGGAGCGCTGATTGAGTTTATCGCTGGTATCAATTTTTATCTCTATGGCAAAACCTTGTCGCAACTGACTTTATTTCAGGGGCGGCTAGAAGTGACGCAGCGCTTTTTGTTGGCCAATAGTTTATGCAATAAACTGGGTGATGAACTGAGAGACGAAACACGTGCTGACCTGATTGCTCAGTTAGCCAGTAATTCACCGTATAGTAAGTTGGCCTCTGATTTTCATGATTACCGTTCTAAGCCTCGGTGGGGTGGACGACGTAATCATCATCATGAGTCAGAAGAAGCTGAACTGAAGCAAGCGGATCATCCGGCAGCAGGACGTGAGCCGAGGTAAGTCATCCCAGATTAATAATTAACACTCAAGCATAAAAAAGGACGGCAGCGCCGTCCTTTTTTATTTAATCAAGCATGCTTGAAGAATCTATCTATTAATTAGAGAGCTTCAACGTTAGCAGCTTGCAGACCTTTCTGGCCTTGCTCTGTATCGAAGGAAACTTTTTGGCCTTCGTTCAGAGATTTGTAACCGTCACCAATGATTGAACGGAAGTGAACGAATACGTCATCGCCGCCATTATCTTGATTGATGAAGCCGAAACCTTTTTCAGCGTTGAACCATTTAACGGTACCAGTAGTTTTATCAGACATTTTATGTTCTCTTTGAGAGTAGTTGTATCAAAATTTAGTGTGCTTGGAAGAAGATTCTATTAGAGAGCTTCAACGTTAGCAGCTTGCAGACCTTTTTGGCCTTGCTCTGTATCGAAGGAAACCTTTTGGCCTTCGTTCAGAGATTTGTAACCGTCACCAATGATTGAACGGAAGTGAACGAATACGTCATCGCCGCCATTATCTTGATTGATGAAGCCAAAGCCTTTTTCAGCATTGAACCATTTAACGGTACCGGTAGTTTTATCAGACATTTCATGTCTCCTGAATATAAATTAACTCACACGCCAAAGCGCGTACTTAGACAAAGTAAGATCTTATATGGAAAAAAGGGGTATGAATCTTCAGGACGTACATGACTTACAAGTGAAGCGGTGTAGCGAAGTGTTCAGTATCATTTTTTACTCTAAGGTTTCTACTCTATAACGAGCTGTTTTCACAGCTTGATCCTACTCTAGCACAGGTTTTTTAAACTTACACGCCTAATTTGACATGCTTACAAAAACTTAATAAATGAATTTACAGGTATAGTATGCAAGGGCTTCAACGTTTTAGGGATGGCACCATTGAGAACAAAACTGTACGCGTATTTTAAAAAAATGCGGGGTGGCGGGAACCCATCGCCTCATCCCATTATGTGGCGAAATGCGCTTTGCTCCTGGTTGGGTGCATTTATCGGGATAGCGCTGGTCGGTTGGCTGGGCAGCACTAATGAGTTAACAGAACAGGATAACTTATTCCTGATTGGCTCATTCGGAGCAACAGCCGTGTTGTTGTACGGTTCACCTAGCGCACCCTTTTCTCAGCCACGTTATGTTTTTGGTGGCCATCTATTTTCGGCCATTATTGGTGTTACCGTTTTTCACATTTTACCTGACCCGCTTTGGTTAACATCTGCGGTTGCGGTGTCCATTGCTATCGTCGTGATGTATCTGACCGGAACAACACATCCTCCCGGTGGTGCTACTGCGCTGATTGCGGTGATTGGTAGTGAGCATGTCCATGAGTTGTCCTATTGGTATGTGCTTAACCCGGTGCTCTCCGGCATCACTTTGATGTTCGTGGTCGCCCTGATCATTAACAATCTTTCCCCTCAGCGCCGGTATCCGAATTATTGGTTTTGAGTGTAGCCTGATTAATCAGCACCTATTGAATTCTTGTATCAGTCCGTCTGATTTTTTACCGTTTATTCTCAAAAACCAACCCTTCATCGGAAAAAACGAACAAAAAACGAATCTACCTAAAGTATTTTTGATTGGTAAAGTTCGGTTTTAGTTCGTATATTAGGTTCGTGTTTGGTTCGGTTTACAAAGGAAGGAAGCAGATGTCGACATTGACGAAAAGACAGCAGGAAATCTGGGAAGTAATTCGTAAGTGGTATCAGACTCATGGTTATACACCCACATTGGATGAGATTGGAAAAGTTGTGGGTATTAATACCCGCAGCACGGTTCACCAGCACATTCAGGCTTTGATTAAACAGGGTTATTTGTTGGTTTCTGCGGGTAAGCGAGCTTATGAAATTCCGGTAGATGACATGGAACGCAACCCACAGATGAATCTTGGTTTGCCTTTGCAAGGTCAGATCGCTGCAGGTAAACCGATTGAAGCCATTCCTGATCAGAATGATATTAGCCCGAATGAGTTGTTTACCGGCGTTGGTCGTTATGCGTTGAAAGTCCGGGGTGATTCCATGATCGATATCGGTGTTATGGATGGTGATTATGTGGTGATTCAAAGCGTTGAAGATGCGCATAACGGTGACATTGTTGTGGCGTTGGTGGAACGTGAAGAATCAACCCTGAAGCGAATCTTCTATCACGCCAATGGTGAGGTGGAATTACGTCCCGAAAATCCGGAAATGGAACCGATGGTTTATCCCGGCGATAGCGTACAGGTACAGGGCCGGATGGTCGGATTGTTCCGTACTTATATTTATGGTTAAGACTTTTAAAATATAAGGTTAATTTTGGTTTTTATATAGTTTTATGCCCCTTGACCCCCCTCCACTAATGCGGGGTCTTTCAAGCAGTGTTGTGGCCGCCCATAACACTGCCTTTTTAAATAACTGATTGGAGTTACATGATGAATGTAAATACACAAATTAAAAGTCAGGCTGTTTTATCATCTCCTGTCGACATTGATGATGCAGGTCATGGGTCTGATGGATCTATTGAATATGGCGAGTTATGGAAAGTGATAAGAGGAATACTGGTTATCTGGGCCGTCGGTGTATGGGCGCTACTGGTGATGATGCCTGGTGTGCAACAGATCAACGATATTGCCAGTGCAATGTTGCACTTACCCTATGTGTTTATCGGATTGGGGTTGATTGGTGCAATTTTCGCCGCCTATAACCTGCGTTCGGACGGGCACATGATTTGGTTCGTAGGTGTGTTATTGCTATTAGCAGGTTGGATGTAAGCAAAAAGGATCAAAGAAAGCTGCAACTTTCTCTGATCCGAACCTGTGTCATTCATTGAGTACGATTTAACAGGAGACTGTAATTATGAAGGATTTTCAACAAAATACCAAGTTGGACCGCCCGGCGTTCCTGATCCGGACGAAATCATTGCGTGAAATACTCAGTGACTTACGTAAGGCTGAGATGTGGTTATTAGTCGCAGCCATTGCTGCATTTCTTGCTTCAGCCTTCTTTGTGGTGAAGTATTTTGTCGGTGGTGAAATGACACCGGATACCTGGACAGGTGAGCAGTGGATGAACGCCTTCCTCGGTTTGGGAATTACTGCTGTTATAACGGCTGCCCAGGCATTCTTATACGCTTCAGGTTACAAAGGCCAGGCAGCGTTAATAGCGACCTTTATTGTGGTCTTTTTCGGTCTGTTCTCGGAAATTTCTCAGTCAATGGAGCGTGAAGATGCAACCGTAAGGGCACGCTCTGAAGGTTCGGCTGTCTTTAAAGCAACCTTAGGTAGCATATCAACGCTTTCGACAGCACCGGTATTATCAGGAGTTGCAGCATCTGAGTTAGCGCGTGCTCAGCAAAAAGCCGCAAAAATACAAACCCGGATTGATAATAAGAATCGTTGTAATTCTTGTGAAACGGTTACGTTCCGTAATTTGCGGGAACAGTTAGCTGATGCCAAAGGCCGTGTGGCAGCAGCGCAGGCACGTGTCAATATGGAGATGCAGGCTACCAGTACTTCCAATGCAGCGGCTTTGCAATCAGCCATTTCAACGGCCAAGGCGCTGGAGTACGATGAGGATAAGCACTACGCAATGATTCGTTTGCTCAAGCAGTTATTTGGTGTGACTGGTATTTGGGCGTCTTTCTTGTTCTCGATCATTATTATTGGAACATTTGAGTACGCATTCCATTTTGTAGGAGCTTATGTAGCTGATCACAAACGTGCCCTGCGTCTGTTGGGTCGGGATACACGTGGGCGGCGGATCAACAATGACGAGTTTGGCAGTAATATTCCTGCTGAAGCCTCGCTTCAGGAAGGTAAAGGGCCTATCCCTCATGATCGTGCTAATGATTTGCGTGAAGAGTATTTGGATTGGGTGTCACCTGAGTGGGAAGATGCCGCTTCACCAGCAGTAACGCACGAAGCACCTATAGCTTCAGCAATTGCTCCTGAACAAGCAAAGCCGGAATATGCGGACAGCGATGTGACGGTAAAAGAGCCTGAGTTTACGAAGAAGCGGTTTTTTAAGCTGATTTATACCGAGGTAAGGAACCTGGTTTTGAATGGTGAAATCCGGCCAACAGTTCGTCCGGTAACAGATGCAGTGACCAATATCATTAAGCATAAATCTGAATTACTGGGTGTTAAGCCATCAATGATTGGTAAACCGCAGCGTCAACAAATCGCTCAGTTAATCCTCCAGCACCTTGAGCAGGAAACGGTGGTGACCCGAAATACGGAAGGTGGTGTGGGTAAGCCGAAGTATGTACTTGCGCCAAGGTATGTGGAGGCAGTTGATTTAAATAGAGCTATTTCACAGTAAGGCGCATGTAGCGATTATACTCCGCAAGCATAGAAGTCTGTGACTTCTACAGTAAGAATTCCAACACAGGCTGCATTTGATATGCGGCCTGTGTTGGCTAGTATTTGCCCTTATGGTGGCAAGAATTCACCATTTGTCTGTTGTTCAACAGCATTTAATGTCAGAATTAGCTATATATTAAAAACACAATAAGCAGCATGGTACTTAATGAGGATGGCAAAGCCTGATTTAAGAAAGGGGCTGGGCTACGCAATCTTCGATGACATTGACATGCATATTTTGAACGAATGGGAAGTTTTTCAAATGTTTAGACGACTCTTTATGATGATGCTACTGGGGCTGGCATTATCCGTACCGGTACAGGCTGCGCAGGATGTTTATGGTCCGATTGGACGAAATGACACTTTGTGGAAGATAGCCGAAACACTACGTCCTACCAAGAAAGCGGCGACTCAGCAGGTGATAATGGCTATTTATGATAAGAATAAACATGCCTTTACCGTCAATAATATCAACTCCTTGCGCAGAGATGCGTATATGTTGGCACCGACTGAAGCTGAGGTGTTGGCTATCAGCAGGAAAAGTGCCATCAGCATGGTGCAGCGGCACAATACACGCTGGAAAAAGAAACGCTATGTCGCCACTCATGCGCCAGTACCGGCTGAGCTTACGAAAAAGCTAGCAGGTTCTGCTCCCGCAACAGAAGCGGGTGTGGATAAGACAACTCAGACGGCTGTTTCTGAGCAAACTACTGCTCCACTGACCACCAAGTCTGAATCAGTACCTGAAGCTGCAGTCACTTCGATTGCTGAAGTAGTACCGGAACCTGTTCCTGACACCATTACCGAGGGTATGCCGGTTCCGGAGCAGCTACGCATTATCAAGCAAGAGCTTCAGGCTGTGCATAAAGAAAACCAGTTGCTGAAGGAGGAATTGGCTGAAGCTCGGGAGCAACAAAAACAAAGCCTGGCCAAGACTCAGAAGGCTGACCCGCAGATTCAGGCTCAATTGGATGCGTTGAGCTACGAGCTTAAAGAATTACGTACTATCCTTACTCAGAAAGATAACCACATCAAAACACTACAGGCTTCTTTGAAAAGTGCCAGTGAGGCTATTAAGTCGCAACATGCTGATAATATGCGTCTGTATAATAAGCTGAAAGAATTGAGTCCGGGAAGCGTACCGGCACAGGCAAAACAAGAGCAGGGTAAGCCACACATTAAGTTGGCGGCAGTGACTTCGGATGATCAGCCTGCAAAAAATGATGGTACGACTGCAGCTAAGATTTGGGCGGATGAAGGCAGTGCCGAGACCACTGGGGCGATGAATCCTATTAACACAGCTTCTAAGCCTACTAACGCTGTTGAAACTGACAGTGGAAGCAGCGTCTCATTGTCACAGTTGATGAATGGTCAGCAAGTGGGCTTAACCAAAGCAGCGGGCACTACTTCACGGTTCTATTCTGTGTCACCGGTTGCATGGGCTGCGGTATTGCTCTCGCTGATATTCATTCTATTTTTGGTGATTCGTGCATTTATTGTGCAGAATGAAATCCGCCAATTTGAGAAAGAAGAGTACTAGCAGTTTCACCGAATAAATTTTGTGGATAACTAGTTTTTATTATCAATGTATAATTAGATGCTTTTGCCTTGAAAATTTCTCTATTGATGTGTAAAAGCTTATAAATGTTGTTTTCTGCCCTATTTGCCCTCTATTTGGGGGTAAATTGAGCTTTAAGCACTTCTTTTGTTCACTAATTGCCATTTTGTAGCTGCTGCTGCGCTAAAAATCACTTACACCTCTCTGTATATTTCTGTGGATAACTTTGTTTATAACCCTCAATTCTGATGCTGAATCAAGGCTGAAGCTCTGTTTGTAAGTAACACGCATGCAGGAACTACACCCCGCAAGCATGAAAGTCTGCGACTTTCACAGTAATTAGTGTGCTTATCTTGTTTTCGGGACTGGAAAAAATGAATCCTATGCGGTAAAAGAGCTGCACTTAAGTTTAAATATGGAAAAATTATGAAGTATGACGTGTACGGAATCGGCAATGCATTGGTTGATAAAGAGTTCGAAGTGACTGAAGCATTTCTTGCTGATCAGAACATTGAAAAAGGATTGATGACGCTGATTGATGAAGACAAGCATCATGAATTGCTTGCGGGCCTGACCAATTCATTTGGCCTGAAGAAAAGAGCTGGCGGTGGTTCTGCGGCAAATACCATTGTGGCGATCAGTCAGTTTGGTGGCAAAACATTTTATGCCTGTAAAGTAGCGAATGACGAGTTTGGCACCTTCTATAAAGATGACCTGCATGCTGCTGGTGTTGATACCGGGCTGGATCGTTTGAATATTGATGGTGTGACCGGTAAATGCATGGTCATGGTAACGCCGGATGCAGAGCGCACGATGAATACCTTTTTGGGCATTACTGCTGATTTCTCTGCTTCAGAAGTTCATTTTGAAGAATTAAAAGATTCTAAATATCTGTATGCTGAAGGCTATCTGGTAACTTCCGACGTATCCCGTGCTGCGGTGTTGGAGGCGCGTAAGGTGGCGGCAGAAAATGGGATTAAGTTTGCTTATACTTTCTCTGATCCTTCGATGGTGACTTACTTTAAAGACGGTGTTGATGAA
Source organism: uncultured Thiotrichaceae bacterium (assembly GCA_937931765.1). Classification (GTDB taxonomy): domain Bacteria; phylum Pseudomonadota; class Gammaproteobacteria; order Thiotrichales; family Thiotrichaceae; genus Thiolinea. Next base: position 1,280 of record CALHAO010000287.1, on the reverse strand, counting down.
GTTATCGGTGAAGGCGTGGATATTCTGTTCTGTAATCAGGAAGAAGCCATGATTTATAGTGGCGCTGATTCAATGGAAGCGGCTATCGACGTGTTGATAAAAAAGACTCAGAAGTTGGTGGTTACTTTGGGTGCTGATGGTGCGCTGGTAGTTAACGCTGATGGCAGTCGTGCACAAATTCCAACTCAGGCAGTTAAAGCGCTGGATACTAACGGTGCCGGTGATATGTTTGCCGGAGCTTTCCTGTATGGCGTTACTCAAGGCATGAATGATGAGCAGGCCGGAAAGCTGGCTAATAATGCTGCGGCTAAAGTAGTGTCTGTCTTTGGTGCGCGCCTGAGTCAGGCTGATCATCAGGCGGCACTGGCTGAAGCTGCTGCTTAATCAGCTTCTTTTTCGGCGTATGAAACAGTGTAGTTTTTACCCTGTTTCAGTTTCTTGAAATTGCCGAATACTTCTTTGAGATTGCGCTTCATATATTCGCGCAATCCGTTGATCGTCACCAGATAGATACGTCCACCCGGCTTCAGATGATGCCGGGCATCAGTTAGCATAATAGTCATCATTTCTTTGCCGACCTTGGCGGGTACGTTGGAGGCAATAACATCAAATTTTTGTGTTTTATCGATATGCTGGAAGGCGTTGCTCAATTGAGCTGTGGCGTTACTAATATTATTCAGCTTGGCATTACGGTTGGAATATTCCACCGCCATGAAATCTTTGTCGACCAGCATGGTTTGCCCTTGTGGCGCTAGCCTGGCCATTGCCAGTCCCACCGGCCCATAGCCACAACCCAGGTCAAAACAATCATCAGTTGGTTCAACTTTGATGTAGCGCATGAGTAACTCTGTGCCCTCATCAATCTCGCGTGGGGAAAAAATGCCCCAGGTACTGGAAAACTTTAAAGGCTGACCGCATAGTTCAGCATCGAAGCGCAGGTCTTTGCGAATTTCTTGTAGGTAACTACTATCATTTTTCATCTGTTTATCCCTGTAATCCCACAAATAACTCATCTGCTGCCTGAATCGCACGATCTATATTCTGATCTAGCGTACAGAAATGGCCCATCTTGCGGCCCGGACGTGCTTCGTGTTTACCATATAAATGCAGCTTACTGTTAGGGCTACTTAACAATACATCCCATTGCGGCTGATCATCCCCCCAGACATCACCCAGCAGGTTGGTCATGGCTACGGGTGTGTGTTGCTCTGTGCTACCAAATGGCAGATTACACACCATACGTACTTGTTGCTCAAATTGTGAGGTGATACAGGCATCCA
>CALHAO010000286.1 GCA_937931765.1 uncultured Thiotrichaceae bacterium | reverse complement strand
ATATCAGGCATAGCATCAATACTGCTGATAATATTGGCTGTTGACTTGGTACTCGGCCCACTGCTCACCTTTGTCGTTTTCAAACCAAAGAAGCGTACACTTAAACTCGATTTGAGCGTCATCGCACTGATCCAAATTTGTGCACTGTCGTATGGCATACATACCGTTTACCAGGCACATCCTCTGTATGTGGTTTATGCCATTGACCGTTTCACACCCATCAATACCAACGAAATCTCCATTTCCAAAATCAAATACGATGAACTAAAAAAATCAAAACTTTCCGGCCCAACATTGGCCTATTTAAAAAAACCCACTGACCCGGCTGAAATGTCACGTGTCACCATGGAAGTTTTATCAGGCAAACCCGATATTGATACACGCGCAGAGTACTATGCTCCATTTGAAAATCATTTGGATGATGTATTCACCAAAAGCCTGGACACAAATGCCATGCTCACAAAACCTGAGCATAAAATAATTTTGAATGACTTCATCGCAAAATACGGCAAAACACTGGATGACTATGCATTTCTGCCATTAGTCGGCAAAGCCAAAGATGTTCTATGGGTGTTTGACAGAAATACCGGCCAACCAGTTGATGTAGTACAAATTAGCCCTTGGAGCTGAAAGTGCTACGTTGTTAGACTGTTAGCACGCACATGAAGAATAACGGATGATAATGAACAGCGCATCTACCCAGATAATAGCCATCATTGGCCTAGGCTACGTCGGCCTGCCCCTTGCCGTCGAATTCGGCAAGCTCTACCCCACCATCGGTTTTGATATAAACCCTGAACGGGTAGAAGAACTTCGGGCGGGCCACGACCACACACTCGAAGTCGAACCAGAAAATTTACGCACAGCCACACAACTAAGCTACACAAACAATCTCACTGACCTGCGTAAGGCCAATATTTACATCGTTACCGTCCCCACACCCATCAATGACCACCAGCACCCGGATCTGACACCGTTACTACAAGCCAGCGAAAGTATCGGACAGGTAATCAGTAAAGGTGACATCGTCATTTACGAGTCCACCGTTTACCCCGGCGCAACCGAAGAAGACTGCATTCCTGTCATTGAACGCGTATCCGGACTCACTTTCAATCAGGACTTTTTTGCCGGTTACTCACCAGAACGCATCAACCCCGGTGACAAACAACATCACCTGACTACCATCAGAAAAGTCACAGCAGGTTCCACCCCCGAAATAGCCACCAAGGTAGATGAGCTATATGCCAACATCATCACAGCAGGTACCTATAAAACTTCAAGTATCCGCATAGCTGAAGCAGCTAAGGTAATTGAAAACACGCAACGTGACTTAAACATTGCGCTGATTAATGAGTTAGCCATGCTATTCAATCGCATGAATATCGATACCGAAGAGGTATTGCTGGCCGCCGGTACAAAATGGAACTTCCTGCCCTTCCGCCCCGGATTAGTCGGTGGGCATTGCATCGGTGTTGATCCTTATTATTTAACCTATAAGGCGGAATCCGTAGGCTACCATCCAGACATTATTCTGGCCGGGCGGCGCATTAATGATGCTATGGGCGCTTATGTTGCTACACAGCTGATTAAGAAAATGGTCAAAGAACGCATTCATGCTGAAGGTGCAAAAGTTTTAATTCTTGGCCTTGCTTTCAAGGAGAATTGCCCGGATCTACGTAACACCAGAGTGATTGATATAATTAAAGAATTATCAGAATATCATATCGCAACTGATGTTTACGACCCTTGGGTTTCTGCTGATGAAGCAGAGCGGGAGTATGGTTTCCGGCCAGTCAGCCACTTACAGGATGACTACTATGATGCGATCATTATCGCGGTGGCTCATGATCAGTTCAAAGCAATGGGCGCTAAAACCATCCACTCTTTCGGACGAAAGTCTCATATTGTTTATGACCTGAAACACCTGTTCCCAGCGACAGATAGTGATTTGCGCCTTTAGTAACAAAAAAATACTGAATTTAAAGCTTTTTGTTAAGCTGAGACTAGAGAAGTAAAAGTAATACTAAAAGCCTCCGAGCCATCTAACAACTGGAAAAGCATAATAAAACAGTATGGTCACATCAGTATCCAGCTTCCCAGGCTACGTCAAACAGCTAGTCAATTCCGGCACCATTGAACTGGAAGCTGCAGAGCGTGCGGTAAAAGAAGCTCATGCCAACCAATCATCCATACTCGAATGGTTTTTCCGCAACCGACTCGCAACAGCCACAGAACTCGCTCAGGCAGTCGGCGAAGAATACGGCCTGAGCACCATTGACATTGATGCCATCGATATTCGCCCGGATGTCGCTGACCTGATAACAGATGACCAGAAAGAACGCCTGAAACTACTCCCGCTGTATCGCTACGAAGGTTTCCTGATGGTAGCGCTCGCAGACCCTATTTGTCTGACTAATATGGATGACATTAAGTTTGCCACCGGGTTACAACCTTATGCAGTCATCGTTGAGTATGACAAATTAGGAGCCCACTTAAACGCAGGTAGTGGGTTTAGTGGTAGCGCCGCATCATCCGGCATGTCTGTTTCAACGGAAGCCATCACCCAGAATATTGCCCTTGATACTCAGGAGCTGAAACAAAATGATGATGGTGGTGAGGAAATTGAGATCACCGGCTTTGTTGATAAATTACTGGCGCATGCGATTAACTCAAAAGTTTCAGACATACACATTGAGCCTTACGAAAAAAACTTACGCATCCGTTACCGTGTAGATGGCATATTGAAAGTAATTGCAACACCGCCAATCAGTATTGCATCACGCCTGACATCCCGCATCAAAGTACTGGGCAGGATGAACATCTCGGAACGTCGGGTTCCTCAGGATGGACGGGTGCGCTTTAAGCTGAATGAAAAAAAGAACATCGATTTTCGTGTTAACACCTTGCCCACGATCTACGGTGAAAAAGTGGTTATGCGAATTCTGGACTCAGACAGCGCGACTATCGGTATCGAAAAACTGGGTTTTGATCCGAAACAGCAAACTGATTTCACTGACGCACTGGCCAAACCTGATGGTATGGTGCTGGTCACCGGCCCAACAGGTAGTGGTAAAACCGTCACGCTGTATACCGGACTCGGCATGCTGAACACACCTGAACGCAATATTTCCACGGCAGAAGATCCGGTGGAAATTAATATGCCGGGCGTAAACCAGGTTAATGTTAACCCAAGAGTCGGACTCACCTTCGCCGACGCGCTGCGGGCCTTTCTGCGTCAAGATCCCGACATTATTATGGTCGGGGAAATCCGTGACCTCGAAACTGCCGAGATTTCCATTAAAGCGGCACAGACCGGCCATCTGGTTTTATCCACATTGCACACCAATAGCGCCCCGGAAACACTGACTCGTCTGCTGAACATGGGCGTTCCGCCTTTCAATATAGCCTCCTCCGTTCAGCTCATCATCGCTCAGCGGCTAGCACGCCGTTTATGTGAACATTGTAAAAAACGGGCTGATATTCCTGAAGAAGCTTTGCTGAATATTGGCTTCAAAGAAGATGAGCTGAGTAAGTTGAAAATATACGAAGCGGTTGGCTGCTCCAAATGTTCACAAGGGTATAAAGGCCGGGTGGGTATTTATGAAGCCATGCCTATTTCTGCCGTCATGGGCCGCATGGTAATGGATGGGGCCAACTCGCTGGACATTGCTGATCAGGCACAAAAAGAAGGCATTAAAGACCTTCGTCAGTCAGGCTTAGAAAAAGTGCGACAGGGTGTCACATCCATTACCGAGCTTGAACGGATAACAAAAGACTAAGACAATACCTCAAACAATCGATGACAGCCTTTGATAAGTTTACCAGTTGTCCGCCCGTATAAAAAAATCCTGCTCACTCATGTTAAATTGACTGCAATATAAATAAAAATAAGAGCTTCAGATGAGTAGTTCCAGCACGATACATAACAAAAGTAGTGATTCCCTGGAAACCTATACTTGGGAAGGTGTTAATCGCAATGGTGTAAAAATCAAGGGGGAAACACAGGCCAATAATGCCAATATGTTACGCGCAACACTACGCAAACAAGGCATCAACACAAAAAAGGTCGCCAAGAAGCCAAAACCACTGTTCGCTCCCCAAATTAAGCCTGCGGATATTGCTCATTTTGCCCGCCAAATGACAACCATGCTAAGCTCTGGTGTACCGATGGTGCAGTCTCTGCACATGGTCGCTAGTGGTGGTGACAATACATCCATGCACTCTCTGATTAAAAAAATTGCTACCAGCATTGAGGGCGGCACAAGTTTCGGTGCTTCATTAGCACAACATCCCAAATATTTTGATAAATTATTTGTTAGTTTGGTTCAGGCAGGTGAACAAGCCGGTACACTGGAAACCATGCTGGATAAGGTGGCCACGTATAAAGAAAAAAGTGAAGCCCTGAAAAGTAAAATCAAAAAAGCAGTTATGTATCCCGTTATCGTTGTCTTGGCTGCGGTTGTTGTATCTTCCATCATGCTAATTTGGGTTATTCCTCAGTTTAAAGAAGTATTCAGCAGCTTTGGCGCAGACTTGCCTGCATTTACGCTGTGGGTCATCAGCCTGTCAGAATGGCTACAAGAGTACTGGTGGATGCCTCTTGTTGGTATGATTGGTGCAGGCATCGCTTTTTCTACAGCCAAAAAACGTTCCATTGCCTTTGAACGATTTATGGATCGGGTTACGTTGAAAATACCCATTATTGGTAATATTCTCAATATGGCGTCTATTGCACGCTTTTGCCGCACATTTGCCACCATGTTCGCAGCGGGTGTACCGGCTGTTGAAGCACTGGATTCTGTGGCAGGTAGTACCGGTAACTCAGTGTATTACGATGCCACCATGAGCATTAAGGAAGACGCCTCTCAGGGTATGCAAATTAATGTTGGCATGCAGACTACACAATTATTCCCCAATATGGTGGTACAAATGACCCGGATCGGAGAAGAATCCGGGCGTTTGGAAGAAATGTTGTCTCGTGCTGCTGATTATTATGAAGAACAGGTCGATGATCTGGTTGACACACTGGCCAAACAGATCGAACCGTTGATTATGGCAGTGCTGGGTGTGGTGGTGGGTGGATTAGTTATCGCTATGTACCTGCCAATATTTAAGCTTGGGGCCGTCGTTTAAGGACACACATGGAACTTATTTATTTACTCAGTACTAGCAACGTTTGGCTGCTAGTCACTGTCGGGCTTGTTTCACTGATGATTGGTAGTTTTCTAAACGTGATTATTAGCCGTTTACCCATCATGCTGGAACGCGAATGGAAACATGAATGTACGGAATTTCTGGGCAATACAAACGCTGCCCCACCGGATACCTCAACTTTCAATCTGGCGGTACCACGCTCGCAGTGCCCTAATTGCGGGCACCAGATCACAGCGCTGGAAAATATTCCGGTACTTAGCTACCTGTTTATCCGTGGGAAATGCTCAAATTGCAGAACGCCTATAGCACTTCAATACCCACTAATCGAAATCAGTACTGCACTGCTATCCGTACTAATTGCAGCTAAATACGGCTTCACCAAAGAAACCTTGGCACTGCTATTCATGACATGGACATTAATCACCTTATTCATGATTGATGCACAAACCATGTTATTGCCGGACAATATAGTTTTTCCCTTTCTTTGGCTGGGTATCCTGCTCAACCTGAATGGATTTTTCACCTCACTGGAAAGTAGCGTGATCGGTGCAATGGTCGGCTACCTGATATTGTGGAGCCTGTTCCATTTGTTCAAGCTCATCACCGGTAAAGAAGGCATGGGTTATGGTGATTTCAAATTATTGGCTGCTTTAGGTGCCTGGGGTGGCTGGGAAATTCTGCCATTTGTGATTTTCGCATCATCCGCTTTTGGCGCAGTATTTGGTATTACTGCGATGGCGCTAAAAGGCCAGAAAGAGAGCCAGCCCATGCCTTTCGGCCCCTGGCTAGCGATGGCAGGCTTTGTTGCTTTGGTATGGCATAAAGAAGTTGTAGAATATACCCGCAACTTCCTGATGGTCTGAACCTTAAAGAACAACAGCGACTAACAACCACAATCTGGCTGATGCTGGCGGGTATTTGCCATAGCTATTACCTGTCGCTTTTGATGCTGCATACCGTGTGACTGAACGGTTGCAGCACGCTGCCATCCCTGTGCAGCATCATGCCTGGCTACTGATTGCTGGGCAGGTGCATAGTGACGCTGCTGCGCTTGCATTTGAGCTGCACGGATTTGTGCCACACGCCTTTGTTGGTACATTCTTGCATCATGATGATCCACCGACTGCTGCCCGGAAAACCTATGTGTCGAACGCTGTGGCGCATGCCTTTTCATTACGTTCTGAATCGGTTGCATGCGGACAGTTTTTGAGCGTTGCCACTGACTACCATGATGCTGCACAGATTGCTGTGCATGAACCTGTGGCACATAACGCTGATAACTATTCTCATGACGCGGTTGTGGCTGGTGGTAACGAGGCTGTGGCGTCACAACAACGTGCTGTCGTTGTTGTGCTGCATGACGCTGCTGAGCCTGCAATTGTAGCTTACGTTTTTGCTGTGCTGCCTGGCGACGTTGCTGAGCCAACACTTGCAGCTTACGTTGGTGTTGTAATTGTTGTGCAGCACGTTTGCGCTGCTGAGCCTGCATCAACGCCTGATGCGCTGCACGTTGTTTTTGTTGAGCCAATAAGACAGCTTTACGTTTTTGAGCGACTTGATGCGCTGCACGTTGGCGTTGCTGAGCCAGTAACAGCGCTTTACGCTTCGCTTTTGCCGCATACATGGCCTGGCGTTTGGCACGCTGAGCATTAACAGCCTGCTGTGTCTGGCGTTGATAGTGTTGTTTTACTTTACCGGCATGACGACTGACCTGCTTACCGTGGCCCGCCACACGGGTGCAATAATAAGTTTGGCCATTGTGAATCATCTTACGCTGATGCGCATGACCATGACTGTGCATGGGGCGTAGTGTACAACAATCAGTTGTGCTGGACTTAACTCTGACCACCTGCCCGCCAGTATTGCTCTGCATGGTGCGCATGTCTTCGATGCCACCACTCCAGGCTTGAGCTTGTGACATGCCCGCCATACCCGCTAGTCCGAGGCTAACGCCTATCATAATTTTTTTCATGTCATCTACTCCATGAACATACCCGTTACACCTGATAGACTAGCGCGATCAATTCATCTTTTTACGCAGGATCGTTCTAATCATGGAAAAGGAACAAACTACCCATTTCGGATACAAGCAAGTTCCCGTTAATGAGAAAGTTAATAAAGTTGCCGATGTTTTTCACTCAGTAGCCGACAAGTACGATGTAATGAACGACGTAATGTCGATGGGTGTACATAGGTTGTGGAAACGTTACACAATTGCCAGTGCAGGCGCTAAACGGGGTGATCAGATTTTAGACCTTGCCGGTGGCACTGGTGATCTTGCGGCAAAATTTGCCCAAATCGTTGGTGATCAGGGTAAAATTGTACTGTCTGACATCAATGGCTCCATGCTGGCAGCAGGGCGCAAACGCCTGATTGATATGGGTATTGCGGGCAATGTTGAGTATGTTCAGGCCAATGCTGAATGCCTGCCGTTTGATGATAATAGTTTCGACATTATTACCATCGCTTTCGGCCTGCGTAATGTTACCGATAAAGACAAAGCGTTAGCCTCCATGCTGCGGGTATTAAAGCCGGGTGGGCGTTTGTTGGTGCTGGAATTTTCCAAACCCATCGCACCATTAGCTCCGGTTTACGATCAATATTCATTCAAATTCCTGCCGATGATGGGCAAATTGATTGCCAATGATGAGGAAAGCTACCGCTACCTTGCGGAGTCTATTCGCATGCATCCGGATCAGGAAACCCTTAAAAATATGATGGAAAATGCCGGTTTTGATCGGGTCAGTTTTAAAAATATGACCGGGGGCATTGTCGCCCTGCACAAAGGGTTTAAATTCTAAACCGTACTATTTAAGTATCTGCTGACTGGAACCCTGATGCTATTGACCACTCTGACTGCTGCGCTGGAAACGGCTTTTAATGCCTGGCTGAAACTGGACAGTGAGGCGTTGCCACGCTTACAAGCACTGCAAGGCCGAATTATCGCTTTTCATATCACTGATCCATCTTTGCAACTCTACTTCATACCCACCTCAGACGGCGTGAATGTGCTGAACCATTATGACCGTGAACCGGATGTTACTTTGACAGGCTCAGCACTGGCTTTTATACGTTTATCCGGTGCAGAGGATAGCGCTAAAGCTATGCTAGAAAACCATGTGCAGGTCGATGGCAATATGGGACTTGCAGAGCAATTCAGCGGTGTGATCAGCGACCTTGATGTCGATTGGGAAGAACTACTGTCTCATGCCGTCGGGGATATTGTCGCGCATCAAGCTGGACAATTAGCACGTGAGGGTAAAGGCTGGCTGGATGATACCGCGCAAGCGATGCGTATGAATACCTCGGAGTATTTACAGGAAGAAAGCCGCTTATTGCCCGCTGAGGCAGAGATTAACGCTCATATGAACAAGGTAGACACTTTACGCAGTGATGTTGACCGGATTAATGCCCGCATTCAGCGAATTCAAACACAGCTCGATACTAACGACACGGACGGACACTAAGCCGGTATGAAACTTTTGATCCGCCTGGTGCGGCTGA
>CALHAO010000285.1 GCA_937931765.1 uncultured Thiotrichaceae bacterium | reverse complement strand
TGGAAGTCATTTCGACGGTCATACTGCTGGTTTTTGCTGGCGTCACCATCGATGAAGATTTCGATGCTGTCATCTTCCCAGTTATATTGTGAATCACGCTGGAGAACATCATCCCGCACCGCAACACGCAGGTATAAGTGCTGCTGATCCCAGCTGCTTTGCCAGATTGCTGCCAGATCCTGTGCGCCATCAATCTTGCCTGAGATAACGCGGCGCAACTGATAAGTTGAGGCATTGCCCAACGGGTCCTGGTAGTTATTGGCATGGTTCGAGACAGCACGATTACCAAATACATAACTTTCCTGCGGTGGTTGTTTCAACGCGATCAGAATAGGCTGATATTCCTGCCTTGGCCGATTCGAAACAGGTTCCAGTTGTGGTATATCCTGATACATCTGTGGCACAGAATAATACGGCTGTGGACGCGGAGCCGGAATAGTGTCGATTTGCGGAATAAAATCGTTATTATTCACCGGAAATTTTTTCGGTTGCTGCCATGCTTGTTGTTGGCGCTGCTGCTCTGCCCGGCGTGCCGCTTGTTGCTGACGTTGTTGTGCTGCCTGACGTGCCACTTGTTGTTGACGCTGCTGTGCTGCCTGACGTGCGACCTGTTGCTGACGTTGTTGCGCTGCCTGACGATTGCGTGCAGCACGTTCCTCGGCACTATTTGGCAATGGTTGAGGGCGCTCGCCACTTTTCCGTGATAGCTCCGCCGTAGTCAGTGCCCGTGGCTTTTGTGCGCGACTAATATTGGTATCACGACACCCCTGCCACCAGCAAGGATGACTTTTAATAAAGCCCTTAATGGCCATTTGTTTGGGCGCTTGGCTATCTGGCTGCGTGATGTATTCCTTAACGCCTTTGCTGCCAAAACGGTTATAGGTACGGGGTGAGGAGAAATGGGTAAACATTTTACCACCTGCCTGTTTCCAACCCAGTAACAGTTTTTTGTAAATCGTACCCATCTGCGGGTGGCGATTCGCTTTGTAGAATAGTGGGTTAGGGTGCTGCATTTCCTTCTTGGTTTTCATGTCAATCAGGTGCTGGCCACCTTCATAAGCAATCAAGTCGACACCGTATTTACTCGCCATCGCAGATTGTTTGCGCACCGCTTCCAGTACCCGTGGCAGTGAATGCCCATAGCGCTTATCCTGCATGATCTGGAACACTTGAGCTACAGATTTGGCGCGGCGCAGGGCTTTGGTTTCACCAAATACGTAAGGCGCTACTGCGAAGGCATCAACATGTTTGTAGGCATCCTGAAATTTGAGCATAGCTTCAGTCAGTTTGCTGGTACCGGTTAATCCGGCCATCGTTCTGATCAGGCGTTGCTTGCCACCAAAAACCTGCTCCCAGATTTTAAAGATCTCTACCGAGCGCTTCGAATAAAACTTGGTACCGGGAACTGCTTCATCAGTGAAGCCTAAGCGGCGGCTGCCTTGTTTCATATAAGCGTGTTGGGTGAAGATGCCGTTCCAGGTTTCGTTGCTGTATTCAATATAAACTTTCAGGCCCGGATTGAGGTTTTGTTTGACATAATGTGCGAAACGGCGCACATAGTCGTCGTTTGCAGCATGCGGTACATTAAACCATGCATCGGTATGTAAGCGATTCGCCAGTTCAACCATGATTTCAACCGGTGCGCCACGCACACCTTCAACGCCCCCCCAGGTTGCATTATCAACATGAGGCCGGTCAGCCCAATGTTGGATCGGGTTGCGGGTGATGCCACTCATGTTCATAAAGCGGATGACTTTATAATCGCGCATGAACTTCAGGTAATCAGGATTAAAAATAATCTTTTTATAATTACGCGTAAAGTCCAGGTAATCATTTTTCCGGCATTGGGTCGCACCGGCTACGCGGTCGAACGGGTTGCTGGCGCAAATACCGCCCTCAGGCAGGATGCGGATATTGCGCAGATGATTGCCCTGTTGCGTGGATTTAATCGTGAGCTTAACGTTGTACAGATTGTCTTTGCCCGGATCAAGATAGATGACATCACGCCCCGGCTGGTGTTGTACCAGTTTAGCATCCAAGCCATATTCCAGTTTGCCCTGACCCTCATAGAGCACGGTGTAATGACCGCGTGGCACAGCATCTTTATGCAGTTTGCTGATGACACGGGTGCCTACCATGCCACCTCTTGAGATGGAAGTTGGCCAGCCGTAGCGGTCGTAAGTCACCTTACCTTTGGTTAGAAAAGGTGCGCCCTCCCGAAAGGGTAGAGAAGCTTTAAAAAGATCCAGGAATGGAACGCTGCTGTCGTATTCCAGTACTTCATTGGTATTGGTGCCCAAAGGTGAACTGGTGTTGTACAACGCATAACTATTACCAGCGGCGCTGCTGCCTGCTAATAATAGGATTGATGCGAAGACGCGACTTCCCCCGAAGAATCGCTTTCTCATGATGATGTGCCCCGTTTTTATTATTCATTATAATTGTTGTTCAAAAAGACTAGCCGTGCAGCAGGTTGAATGCGAATAAACGCGATGAGCTGTTGAGGTCTACGCAGCATGCCAAATATTAGATAACTTTTGCATGCGTACTTCTGGTTTTATAAATTAACTGTCGCCAGTCTACGGTTGTCTTGCTGAGCCGTTGCTTAAAGTAGTTTGTGCCTTTTTAGCAAGATTTGAAGACTTGGACTGAAGGGGGCGTTGATTCGTTCCGCTATTTATAAAAAATAATGATGAGTGGCATTATCTGTAATAATAGTTGTAAGAAGGGCTATCAAGTTGGTACATCATCTGCTCCAGCGCACCACTGGTTTCGAGGTAATAAGCCGCACCTGCTAAGCCCACAGCAATGGTGATGGCCAACAGGGCAATCTTAACTTTGCTATAAGGGCGTTCACCCTGAGTGCGACCATTGCGGCCATTAATAATAAAGCGGTAGGTTTTATTCTGATAACGGAAGGCCGCTGACCAGACTGGCAGCAAGACATGCTTAAACGTAGTGTTTGAATAGTGGGTATTCAGTGAATGAATTTGTTGCTGGTCGCCACCAATATCTCGCCGGACTGATTGACGAATGGCTTGATCCATAAGCATTCGGGCTTGATTGAAGCCTTCATCCAGATCAACCTGATAGATTTCACTTTGAAAGCCACTGAGATAGGCTTCGTTATAAGACACCAGGTTCTGTAGATCCCACGGCTGAATACTATCAAGGATTTTCCGGGGCAGAGCGCGGGTAGCACCGACCAGAATATCATCAAAAAACTGCCTTACCTTTCCGGATGCCGGTGTCCAGCGAATGCGTGGCACATTAACGGCTCTGCGTTGTGCGCGTCCGTTGACCATTTGGGTGACCATGCGCCGCTCATAATACACTGTGCCACGCTGGCCATGATAAATGCTGTCGGTATGACTATCGTATGTCCAGTATGGCACATAAATACCCAACAGTTTTTCATCACGTTTGTGTTTGTCTTTCAACGCAGAAGGCGCAAACCACAGATTACCAATCCAGTTATCAAAGGCAGTACGTGCGTCTTTTTCAGTAATAATGAAGGGGAGTAATGATTTGGGCTGAAACGGCCTGACATGCTCAGTGCCGATAACCACCGGTGTGTCACAGAAAGGACAATCACCGGCATGCTGATCGGTTTTAAGCTCAAATGTTGCCGCACAATTCGGGCATTTAATGACCTGGGTGCTGTCAAGCGGGTGGCGCTCAGCTTGCGCCAATGCCTCCAATGCGGTCGCAAAGTCATACTCCTGAATAACCACTGGCTCATCAGTAATCTGGTTTTCATGGCCGCAATACTCACAACTCAGATTACGCATCCCCGGCGAATATTCCAGATCAGCGCCACATTGCCCACAGGGGAAATGCTGCTGTTGCACCTTACTCGGGGTTTCCTGAGTGCCGGGTGTGTTTTTTGTGTGGTATTTCATTTAAGCCCAGGCTAAAGGTGATCAGTGGTTGGGTAACGGCGGCGGTGTCTGCGCTGCAATCAACGCACTGAGTTCACTGACTTCAGCAACAGCCTGCCAGTTAGCCATGCCCGGTTTCCATGCCAGCGTTGTTGCATTCACCTTGCCTGCCTGCACCATTTCACTGACCACTGCTATTGAGTGCGGGCCGCTGCTTTCATTGTCGATAGCAACGTGCCAGTTATCTTGCGGCAGTGGTGGTGGAGTCATTGATGCCGGAGCTTGTTGCGTTGGTGCGGATTGTGAAGCGGGGGATTGCAGGGTGTCAGCCATTTTATTGGCCATTGCAAAACCCATGCCCATATCCATGCCACTATTGCCATCACCTTTGCCCAGACTTTCAGCCGCCTGAAATTGCAGGTATTTATCCAGATTGCCAACCATGCCCATGCTGGTGCGTTTGTCGAGTGCTTCCTCTACTTCATTCGGCAGCGAAATATTCTCAACCAGCACCTTAGTCAGCTCAACACCATAGGCATCAAATTCAGGTGAAATCTTTGTGGTGACGTATTCGCCGAGTTGCTCATAGTTACCCGCCATATCCAACACAGGAATATTAGATTGAGCAACAACAGTGGAAAAACGTGACACAATCAGGTTGCGCAGCTGGTTGCTGATTTCATCAACCGTAAAGTGGCCATCGGTGCCCATGATTTCTTTCATGAAAACGGTCGCGTCATTAATGCGTACGGTATAAGTACCGAATGCACGCAGGCGAACCGCTTCAAATTCCGCATCACGTAACATGATCGGGTTGCGTGTGCCCCATTTCAGATCGGTAAACTGGCGAGTGTTGAAGAAATAAACTTCAGCTTTAAACGGGCTGCTGAAAGCATGATCCCAGTGTTGTAGGGTTGAAAGCACCGGCAGGTTGTTGGTTTCTAGTACATAAAGACCGGGGCCGAGTACATCAGCAATCTGGCCTTCATTGACAAAAACCGCTACCTGAGATTCGCGCACAGTGAGTTTTGCACCGTACTTAATCTCGTTACCGTGGCGTTCAAAACGGTATACCATGGTGTCGTTACTATCATCTGTCCAGTCGATGACATCAACGAATTCACCCATTATTTTATCCCATAATCCCATTATCTCTCTCCTTAGGAAGCGGTGGCTTTTGCGCCTTTTGATTTAGCTGAAATCAATGCCTGACGCAATTCAGACTCCATTTCCTTAATCTCATTCTC
>CALHAO010000284.1 GCA_937931765.1 uncultured Thiotrichaceae bacterium | reverse complement strand
AGTGTTGTTGACGATTTGATTGAGAATCGTAAGACTGGTTAAGCGGTAATTGTAGAATTGTAGTTATATTTGCCCTCTTCCTTTTTATGGGAGAGGGTAGATTTAAGAGTTTTGTAAAGTGTTCCCGATCAGGCTGAGTGTCTATACTCATCTAATAGTTGTTACCCAATAGCTCAAAAAGTTGACAGATCCAGCAAATTATAAGTAAAAATTAATCATGTATTAATTTAACTAATGACTGGTATGATTCATGGTGCTACTGTATGCGTCCGAGTGTAATAGGAACCCCAAACCATGAAAAAAAATAATCTGGTTCTCAGTATGGCTTTAGCAGGCGTCTTAGGCTGCGCGGCCACAACCAGCAGCGCAAATACGATGTTAGGCGCGTTCATCAAACATGATGGCTGGTCATTAACCGAGATTGACCGTTTTAATGCGGATACCGGTAAATCAACCGCTGTGACAACGTTATTCACTAATTTTAATATGCATTGGGATAGCTTGAATATTCAGGCATCCAATATCGTTTCTCGTGGTGCCATGCCTATGATTACTCTGATGCCGGATGGTGATCGCAGTGATGATATGTTGTCGGCTATTGTTGCGGGTGATGAAGATGTTTATATCAATAGTTGGATTCAGAGCTTTAAAGTTTGGCGTGATAGCTATCCAGAGGATCAGCGTCCGACTATTTTGTTGCGATTTGCACATGAGTTTAATGGTAATTGGTATCCGTGGGGCAATAATCCGGAAGGGTTAAAAGCTGCCTGGCGGCATACGCATGCTCTGTTTGAAGCGGCTGGTGTGAATGACAGTGTGGAGTGGGTCTGGTGTGCCAGTGCGACGGACGTTGATGATTATAATGATGTGACGCTCTATTATCCTGGCGACGATGTTGTCGATTGGACGGGATTGGATGGTTACAACTGGGGTAGTAATTATGCCTGGACTGACTGGCGTAGCTTTGATGAAGTTTTTAGCTCGGCCTATGTGACTCTGGTTAATAATTTCCCTGATAAGCCTATGGTCGTGGCAGAAGTGGGTAGTGCTGAGCCAGGTGATGTTCCTGATCCGGAATGGGGACAGGAGGGTGATAATACTGATGCCAGTGAAAGTAAAGAAGCTTGGGTTGCAGATATGCTGACAAGTATTGCTGCTGATTATCCGGCTATTCGTGCTATTTCCTGGTTTAATATTAATAAAGAGCTTAGTTGGGCTTTGAATGAGACCAGCCAGTCAGGATTGTCAAATACCGGGTTAGAAGCTTATCGCCAAGGAGTACAGGTTGATCATTACGACAGTACCTTTACGCCACTTAATACCACTATGGATACTGGTGAAGAACCTGTCGGTGGAAAAGGCAAGAATAAGCCGCGTAATGATGATTCAACGGATAATACGACAAGCAAGGGTGGCGGTAAAAAGAAGAGTAGTGTTGTTAGTTTGACCACTATTGAAAAGTCAGCGGAAACAATGGCTGTGGATTCGACAGTAACAACTCAACAGCGTCTGACAGGATTGGATCGTGCTGCTTTTGTTAGCCGGATGCCAGAAGTCGTTGGAGCTAAGTTGCGTGAGAAACAGGCCAATGGCTTTCGTAATATGCCAGCTGATGTGTTGGAAAAAATTCGTGAGGCTCGCCTAAGGCTTGCCCGGTAGTCGCTGACTGAAGCAAAAAAGTAGAAGGGACAATCATTTCATGTCAATGGTTGTTCCTGCTCCTTCCACTTCATCAATCTGCACCTGTTCCAGCACCTGTCCCACCATAAAAGCCCGTCCACTCCGGCGTTCATAGCCAGCGACACTGAAATTAAATCCATAAATGCGTTTAAATGTCAGGCGGCCAGATTTGCTGCGTGCCGGTTTAAGGCTTTCCAGTGATACCGTCTGATCCAACAATTGTGCATTTATTTCCCTGCAGGCCTGTGCGGCTGCCTGCACGGCTCTTTCGCGGGTACGTAGCGAGTCCTGCCAAAACCAGGCAATCAGGCCACAGGCCAGTAGGATAAGAAGACTATTCATAAGTAAGCGCTGTTATTTTTATCGGATTGTGCAGTGTCCGTGAAAATGGTGGTTTTGGCAAATTCCTTTGTGGTGCTTGATTGTGATTAGCTTAAGGCATTTAATACGCCGCTTTCTTTCATGATTCTTTTTCCTTGGGTGTCTGTATGCTGCGTTTATCTCCCTCGCATCTTATTTTATTATGTGTCGCCGTCATCTGGGGCGGTGGTTTTGTGGCGCAAAAGTCCGGCATGGATAGCCTTGGGCCATACAGTTTTAATACCGCCCGTTTTGTGTTGGCAACGCTGTCTTTAATCCCGGTGTGGATTTATATGCATCGGAGGTATTCATCTGAAGTGCTGAAATCTGATCAGCGTTATTTCTGGCTGGGTGGTTTGGTGGCTGGTCTGTTGTTGACGGCTGGCTTGACATTGCAACAAGTGGGTTTGCAGTATACCACAGCGGGGAATGCCGGTTTTATAACGGGTATGTACATTGTCATGGTGCCAATTCTGGGGCTGTTGTTTTTTAAGCAAAAAACGCGCTGGTTGGTGTGGGCAGGCTTAGCGTTAGCGGTGGTGGGGCTTTATCAGTTGTCGGTTGTGCCGGGGAGCGACGGTTTTAACATGAATAAAGGTGATAGTCTGCAGTTGATGGGGGCGGTTTTTTGGGCTTTGCATGTTGTGGCACTGGGTTGGCTGGCACGAAGAGTGAAGGATTTGGTTGGTTTGTCTGCGGTGCAGTTTGCGGTGTGTGCCGTGGTTTCGTATGTGTTGATGCTTTTTCTGGAAAAGCAGCCAGCAGTATGGGGTGACTTTAGTGCCGAGTGGTTACCTCTTTTATACTCAGGTGTTATGGCCAGTGGTGTGGCTTTTACCTTGCAAATTATCGGGCAGCGGGGCGTTGAGTCGGAAGTGGCCGCTCTGATCCTGTCTTTTGAGGCAGTATTTGCTTTATTAACGGGTATCTTGTTTCTCGGTGAGTCGTTCGGGGGGCGCGAAATG
>CALHAO010000283.1 GCA_937931765.1 uncultured Thiotrichaceae bacterium | reverse complement strand
AAGCGTGTCTTAGACGGAGTAAGATTACTATATAAAAAAAGGGGGTGAATATCTTCAGAACGTACAGATTTGCTGATGAAGCAGTGTGACGAAGTGTTCAATATCTTTTTTACTCTAAAAATTTACTCAAAATAAGCCTGTATCTCAGACTCGCAGACAACATAACACAGGCCTTCAAGCATTTATATATAATTTTTCATCTAAGCAGCCAGATGCTCCACCGCCTTCACCACACCGCGCAACTCAGCCATACCTTTTAAGCGCCCCAAGTACGAATAGCCCGGATTCACGGTTGAACCTTCTTCAAACGCCAGCAGGTGACCATGATCAGGTCGCATAAAGATTTCATTGCTGCGGGCTTCATTCTTTTCAGCTTTCAGCAGCGCCTGAACAATCCCGATCATATCGAGATCACCGTTCAGGTGCTCAGCCTCATAAAACGAACCATCATCATCACGACTGACATTTCTCAGGTGCGTGAAGTGGATACGGTCAGCATACTTACCCGCCATATTCACCAGATCATTATCGGCACGAGAACCAAAAGAACCAACGCAGAAAGTCAGACCATTGGCTGGACTACTCACCGCATCAAACAGAAAATCCAAATCGTTTTCAGTGGAAACAATACGCGGCAACCCAAACAATGGAAACGGCGGATCATCAGGATGGATCGCCAGACTAATGCCTTGCTGTTCAGCGGTTGGGATAACTGCTTCCAGAAACGACACCAGGTTATTACGCATATCGTCATTGCTAACATCGTCGAAGCGGGCAACACGTTTAGCAAATTCACCACTGCCATGACTTTCCGCGCCACCGGGCAACCCCGCAACAATATTTTTTTCCAGCGACGCAATCTCATCAGCGGTTTTGCCTTGCAAGCGTTGTTCAGCCAGCGCGACTATACCAACATCATAATCCTGTGCTGCCTTATCACGTTGCAGGATAAACACGTCATAAGCGACAAAATCCACCATATCGAAACGCAGTGCAATGCCCTGCCCGTCCAGCTTATGGTTGAGATCAGTGCGCGTCCAATCCACCACTGGCATGAAGTTATAACAAACGGTTTTTACACCCGCCTCGCCGAGATTCTGGAGTGTTTCTTTCCAAGCTGCGACTTCTTCAACTGCAGCAGCACCTTTAAGCTTGATCTCGTCCGACATCCAAATAGACTCACACACATCCCAGGTTAAACCAGCTGCTTCAATCTGCTGTTTATGCTGGAGAATAGCTGCCTTCGGCCACACCTTACCCGGCGCATAACCATGCAATGCGGAGACAATACCCTGACTACCTGCCTGGCGGATATTTTCCAGCGAAATGGGGTCATTCGCACCAAACCAACGCCATGTCTGTCTCATAAGATCATCCTGCCTTTGTCGTGTTTAATGAGTTTTGCACCAGCTCAAACGCCACTAATGCACCTTTATTACAAACCACCGTGGCGGCACATTGCTGCGCGACTGCGATAGCCTTCTCAATATCACCGGAAGTCATGAACTCCGCCAGATAAGCACCATTAAACGAATCACCGGCAGCCGTGGTGTCAACCACACCACTAGTTTGCGGCACCGGAAAATGCCGTACTTCATCGCCCTCTACAAACACAGTTTCATCCGCACCATTTTTAACCACTACCTGACTCACACCTAAAGCCTGATAACGCTGTGCTGTAGCTAAAGGTGTGGCGTCCCCGAAGGTGGTTTCTTCATCTTCAAAGCTTGGCATAACAATATCTGAAATCGCGGCAGTACGGGTTAATACATCCTTCATACGTTCTTCGCCAGCCCATAGCCGAGGCCGGATATTGGGATCAAAAACGACTTTTGCACCGGGTTTTAATGCACCACGAAGGCCATTGGTTAAAATCTCAGCCGCTTCATCCGGCAGTATCGCCATGGTGATGCCTGACAAATACACCACATCAGCTTCAGCCACTGCAGCCCACAATACATCCGGGTCTTGCAGCATTTGTTTAGCAGCAGACGAATCACGCCAGTAACTAAAAGAGCGCTCCGCACCTTCCAGATGAATCTTATACAGCCCCGGCACACCGCCTTTTACATGAGGGATATGTTCACAGGATATGCCTGCATTTTCGATAAATGCCAATAATTCAGCGGAACTCTGATCATCACCGACAGCTGAGAAGAAAGCCGTTTGTGAATCCACCCCCAGCAAAGCTCGGGCATACCACAAGGTGTTAAACACATCACCGGCAAAACCCTGTCGCCAAAGCTGCTCACCCTCGGAGGACAGCTCAATCATACATTCGCCAATACCTAATAGTGACTTCATCGTTACATCCTCAGACATCTTTCCTCCAATTGTTTCAATGTTCCTGCTGCACCAGCGGCATACAGTTGCGAGACTGGCTCAAAGATACCATCCATCACTTATGCTCTTCAACGAAATCAATAATCATCCGGCTAAACTCGGACACCTTATGCCAAACCGCAATTTCTGGGCACAAATGTACAGCCGCTGCTAATCAGCAGCACAACAACACTGAATGCTTTATTTGACGGCCATTAATGTTAAATTACCGTCATGATCGAACAACTCACATTATGGTTTCAACAATATCAGTCTGTTTTTGCCTGGGGCGGGTTATTCTCGGCTGCTACCTTCGTGCTTTCTTTGCTGATATTACCTT
>CALHAO010000282.1 GCA_937931765.1 uncultured Thiotrichaceae bacterium | reverse complement strand
ACTCCTGCATCAAGCCCAGCGAGATACTATCGTTATTACAGCAGCAGGCTGATGAGTTAAGATTGCCTCTCCTGTCAATCATCGTCAAGTGTGATTAGTGCTCATTCGTTCTCTGCCTGTTGTGACTTTATTCCTGGATGCCTTGAGCGATTCATTGAGCAGTATATCCCCTTCTGCCCGACTGACTCGTCTTCAGAAAGCGGCCCTGACTGTTCTGATCATGGGAATCGTGGTCACTGAAACGCTCAACTGGGCTGCCTTTGAGCGCAGGAGCCTGGGTCAGTTCAAGTCCACCCGACTGTGTTGGATTTTTTACTCAGCAAAGATAGCCTGGCACCATCTGCTACAGGCCAGTGTCCGTAACATTCTGTCTCACTATGCGATCACTGAAGGTACATTGGCCATTGATGACTCTGACAAAAAACGCTCAAAAAGAACGACACGTATCGAAAGCGCTCATAAGATCAAAGATAAGCCGACGGGAGGCTATATCAATGGTCAGGCGTTAATCTTTATGGTACTGGTTACCGACATTGCCACCTTTCCGGTCGGGTTTCGTTTTCATGTACCCGATCCGCAGTTATCCGCTTGGCGCAAGCACAACAATCACCTTAAGCAGCAGGGTGTGGCCAAACCGTTAAGACCGAAACGCCCGAAACCCGATCATGTTCGCTTCCCCACCCTCCAGGCACTGGCGCTGAACATGATCCGGGAATTCGTTGAGCGGTTTCCCGAAGTGGCGGTTAAAGGTGTCCTGGCGGATGCGCTCTATGGGACAGGCCTGTTCATGGATGAAGCTGCAAGACTCACCGGTCAGGCACAGGTCGTGAGCCAGTTGCGTTCTAATCAGAAAGCAACCGCCAGAGGCCAGTCAGAGGTCACGCTCCGTGATTATTTTGCCCGCCAGACCGGCGTTAAAACACAATTAGTTATTCGTGGTGGCAATGCGAAACCAGTGACCTTGCTGGCCGCCCGCCTACACGTTAAAGCTCACAAGAAGCGCCGTTTTGTGGTGGCGCTGAAGTATGAAGGCGAGGAGGAGTACCGTTATCTGGTCGCTTCTGATTTGTCATGGCATCACATGGATATAACCAGACTCTATTCGTTGAGGTGGTTGGTCGAGGTGTTTATTCAGGACTGGAAAGCGCACGGTGGCTGGAACCGATTGAGCAAACAGCAAGGCAAAGAAGGATCAGAGCGTGGCTTGATCCTGAGTCTGTTGTGCGATCATTTGTTGTTACTGCACCCTGAGCAATCCGTCCGGCTTAAAAGCAAACAGCCCGGGTTGCCCGTTGGCTGCCTGATCGAACGCCTCAATACAGAAGCACTGGTGGAGACCGTAAGGGAAGTCGCGGCATCAGACGATTCTGAAGCCGCCTTGGAATCCTTAACCCATGCCTTAAAAGATGTACTACCCACGAGAGAGTCGGCTAAACATATGGCGGGGCGTGATCTTGGCCAGCAGAAACCGACTGCTTCATTGGTGTACCACGTCCGGAAAACGGGGTGATCGGAGCGCTGTCTTGTCAACCATTAAAAACTGCAGCATCGAGTTAAACGCATGCCGCCCCTGCTCGACATAATCATCCACCAGTTCATCCAGCGTATCGCGCTTGCGAATATCGCTGTCCAGATAGGTGGTGAGCGCATTGCCCAACAGGTGCAACGTCAACGCATGACCGTCCACTTCCGCCACCGCAGTCTGCATATCCTTGTCATTCCCCTGCACACCCCAAGAACGCAGCAGCTTTACCCCATCACCAGAACTGAGGTTATCGAGAGGATGGCTGACCACATGGGCGCGGTCTTTCAACTCATGCACATTAATACGCGTGGTGATAATGCACAAACTGGAATGCCCCTGCGCCAGCTTTTGCAGCAGGCGTTTCATGGCGCGGTCTTTGAGCTGCCCGTCAAAACCGGTGCCGCCGTATTGCAATGGCTCCAAACCATCCAGTACCAACAAGCACTGGTGTTCTATCAATAAATCTGCCAGTGCATCAGCGCGGTCTTCATCGGTTTTGTACTGCTCATAATCGACGCCGAAGGCTTTGAACGCTTCGGTGAATAGTGGCGTAGCGGAGACTTGTTTGCTGCCGGAGGTACCTTGGGAGTAGAACGACCAGATGATGTAGTTGCCGATGGCGTCTTGGTGCTGGTTGAGCCAGTGACGCAGGAGCTTGGTTTTACCGGTACCGCCAGAGGCTATGAATTGAATGGTTCTTGTCTCATCACCGGATAGGGCTTCGTCGAGTAACTGAAGTTCAACTTGGCGACCGAAGAATTCACCAGCTACAGTGGGCAGGCGATCAACCGCAACCTTTCGCCCTAACTTGCGAATATTGCCCAGTTTAGGCTGCACATATTGCGCCTGCCCCGTGATTACCCGATAAACATCATCATACTGACAAGGCAATCGGTAGGTCGAATAGGCCCTAAGGAACGTGCACGAAACAAAACCCTAAAGTAGGGAGTATGCTGATCCCAGATAATCGGCTACAATATAGCACCCCTGAAATCATAGTCGGTTAACATTATGGAAGCCTATTCAGCCGCAGTTGAGCAGCGTATGCAGCAGTTTTATCATAGCCTTAATGAGCGTGATAGGCGAGCCTATGCGTCGGTAGAAGTGGCTAAACTGGGCTACGGTGGAGCCAGCTATATCTGCCGCCTATTGGGCTGTGACCCTAAAACAATCAAACGTGGGGAACAGGATTTTTTGACCCGGCGAGAGCATTCTGAGGGTCGTATTCGTCAGCCAGGTGGAGGCCGAAAAAAAATCGCTGACACGTAACGGTTTGAAGGCAGCATTTCTTGAGGTATTGAAAGAACAGACCGCTGGCGATCCAATGCGTCCCGAAGTGCGTTGGACGAATCTTGCCTGCTGGGAGATAGCAGAGGCGCTGGCGGCTGTGGGTTATCCAGTCAGTCGAAATATCGTGCGGCACTTACTCAAGTCGAATGGTTACGTCAAACGCAAGGCGCAGAAATCCCTGGCGATGGGAGGCCATGCTGATCAGGATGCTCAATTTGAAAACATTCGTTTATTAAAGCAAGAATACCAAGCAATGGGTTACCCAATGATCAGTATGGATACGAAGAAAAAGGAATATCTGGGTAATTTTTATCGGGATGGAAAAGTGTACACACAAGAAGCGATCAAAACCTTTGATCATGACTTCAGCAGTGCTGCCGAGGGTGTTGTTATTCCCCACGGCCTATATGACTTACAGCGAAATGCAGGGTATTTATTTCTCGGTAATAGCCGTGACACCAGTGAGTTTGCCTGTGACAACCTTTACCGTTGGTGGATGCAATACGGCCAATCCCATTATCCACAGGCCGGTTCCATCCTGCTGTTATGTGATGGCGGCGGTAGCAACAATGCCAACCATTACCTATTCAAAGAAGATTTACAAAAGCTGGTTGACCGGATCGGTATTGAGATTCGTGTGGCACACTATCCGCCTTACACGTCTAAGTACAACCCGATTGAACACCGCTTGTTTCCTCATGTGACTCGGGCCTGCCAGGGAGTCGTGTTTGATTCGCTAGAAACGGTAAAACAGTTGATGTTGAAAACCCGCATGCGTACTGGCCTGAAAGTCGTTGTCGAAACGGTTGATAAAATCTATCAGACTGGCAGGCAATATGCACAGAGTTTCAAACAAAGTATGACTATTGCTTTTGATAGCCACTTACCCAAATGGAATTATACCGCAGCACCGTCAGTGCTCAATTGATTACTTTGGGAAGTTATTTCATGCACGTTCCTAAGTGGGATAGGAACATAATCGTAGCTACCTTGTTTGGGAACAACCGGAATGAATTTTGCGTTATGGTAATGCGCATCGTATAGATGCTGAGAAATGACTACGCCTTCAAAAGTAACGCCTTTGCCACCGCCCGTTTCCTCTTTGCGAAATCGCCGAAAGTAAGTTTCTGTACAAATTACCAGTACAAAATCGGCTGTTTCAATCTGAGATTCCATCCATCGTTGCCAACCCTCAGGCGGAAAACCATTGATGTACTGGTCGATCAGGCAGTCCACGCCCTCGCGGCACAACTGGTCAGCAATACCGCGTACAAAATCACGATGTTCGTCTGAATCGTGACTATAGCTAATGAAAACTTTGAGCATTGTTTCTGGCATTGTCCATCCGTTGGGGAACAGGAATTAACCAAATGATACCGTAAATCAGAAGCAGTATCCTGTTATATGATGGACATGGGTGCCTTGCATTTACCTTTAAAAACGCTGTCCGCCTGAGGGGCGAGTGTGCAGGTTGAGGCTTTGGGTGGGTTTTATGATGCGACGATTCTGGGTGCGCCTATTTATGATTCCGATGTGCTTGAGTGTCATAAACCTTGTTCCAGATGAATCCCACGCTGGGCGCGTAAGTGGTAGCTATTCCAACTCAGTCGTTTTAGTTTTTGTTTGTAGATTTCAAACCCTGCCGGGCAATAGCAATCCACTGTTTCTCTTTTTTCACATAATATTTCGGCGCACGTTTAGTGCGTGCCAGAACATCCTCAAAAACCTGCATGGCCTTATCCGTCTGATTCGTTTCCAGCAACAACTGAGCATAACGAACACGCCCTTCCTCACCGGGGTACGAAATGGCGAGTGCCTTGTATTCTTCCAGCGCCTCGTCCGTTCTATCCAATGCTTCCAGGCTGCGGGCGTAAAGCAGGTGACCATGATGTGATTGAAAATCCGGATTCTTTTCGATCAGCAACTCAAGGGTATCAATCGTTCCCTGATAATCCTGTTTGCCAAACAAAGCCTGTGCCATTTTTTGCAACATATAAGGATCATTTTCATGGGTAGTATCCAGCGACTTTTGGAGCAGAGGAATAGCTTCGTCATACTGCCCAGCTTCAATGTATTCGTCAGCCAGTTTTAGGCGATTCTCAACTGTATCGACAACAGCTAGGTCATCCTTGCGTGCGCGGAGTTCACGTTCAGGGTCTATAGCTTTCAGTAGCTGATTACCGGTTTTCCGCACCGTGTAATTATTCCGGCTATCCGGCAACACCTGCGTAAAAAAGTATAAGGCACAGCCCAGCGCGGGGATGCCCATAATAATGAATAACCAATAGGTTTCGCGTCCGCTGCGAATGGCATGAACAGCAAAAGCTGCTTGTACAATGAATAGCAGGATTCCCAGAAATGTCATTTTTTGTCCTTATCAATCACCAAATTAGCCTTAATTTTAGGCTAATTTGGTTTTCCTGATAAGTTATTCACAGCAGGTTATGGCGCTTTCTGGGGTAAGCTGCTGATTTTTAAAACCTTACTACTCAATCTTTATCATTTTTATTGTCGGGCGCAACGCCTTTAAACATATCTTTCTGCATTTTTTGCCAGGTCTGCATGTTTTTTTCGCTGAGTTTTACCCAGTTATCTAATGGCGTATTGGTGAGCGCTTTTTGCATTTGTTCCCGAAGTGCTTCTTGCTGGACACCAAATGTACTCATGCTTTTTTCAAGAAATGTGGTAAAGCCCTGTTGGGTAGTTTCGCCGTAGTTGCGAATGAACTGAGCGAGAATGTCAGTACTGAATAATGGTTGTCCACCCGCTTCTTGTTCCATAATGATTTGTAGCAAAATGCTGCGGGTAATATCTTCTCCACTTTGACGGTCAATCACCTGAAAAGCTGTTTCTGCCATCACCAGCTCCCGAACATTTGCGAGTGTGATGTAGCGGCTTTGGTGAGTATCATACAATCTGCGGTTTGGGTATTTTTTTATAATACGTGTTTCTGACATGTCGAGTTAAATCCGTTTTCCTTAGGGCCTTTGCAAAAATTGCGGAACCAACCTCCAATTGTATCCCTTATTTTGTGCATTGCACACTATTCCTGGCATATAAGTTGGTATTTTTCAGGGCATTAGGTATTTTTGTGGTAGGTAAGTCGTAGATTTGAGAGTGGATTGGAATGAAAAAAGGCACAGGGTGAGCTGTGCCTTTTGGGTACACTTCAACGTAAAAACGTTTTAGTGCATGTGCTGACCACCATTAGCCGCATAGTTTGCGCCAGTAACGAAAGCAGCATCGTCAGAGCACAGGAAGGCAACTACTGCAGCAATTTCTTCTGGCTTACCCAGACGCTTCATTGGGATGCCATCAATGATCATGTCACGAATATCTTCGCGGATAGCCATAACCATATCAGTGCCGGTGTAACCCGGAGAAACAGTGTTTACTGTCACACCTTTGCGTACCACTTCCTGAGCCAGTGCCATTGTGAAACCATGAGCACCTGCTTTAGCAGCACTGTAGTTGGTTTGACCGGCCTGGCCTTTCTGGCCATTGATTGATGCAATGTTGACGATACGGCCAAAACCGTTCTCAGTCATGCCTTCAACGAACTGGTGGCAAACGTTAAACAGGCTGTCAAGATTAGTCGACATAACTGCTTTCCATTTTTCCGGTGTCAGACGCGTGAATTTACCATCGCGGGTGATGCCTGCGTTATTGACGATGACGTCAACACGGCCATGATCAGCAAGGATGTGCTCTCTCATGTGTACACACGATTCATAATCACTGACGTCACAAGGATACAAATCAACGTCAAAATTCTGAGCTTCTGCCCAGGCTTTTGCCTGTTCTTCCGGCTCGAAGTAAGTGGTGATTACTTTAAAGCCATTGTCCGCTAAACGCTGGCAAATTGCCGTTCCGATACCACCGGTTCCGCCAGTTACTAATGCTACTTTACTCATAATAATTTCCTTTGAGTTAAAAGTTGGGAGTTAAACTTTTTCTACCGCCAGTGCTACGCCCTGACCACCACCGAT
>CALHAO010000281.1 GCA_937931765.1 uncultured Thiotrichaceae bacterium | reverse complement strand
TCAGTCATATCAGCAAAGTCGGCAGGGTTTGAGTAAAGCAAAAAAGTGTAACGCATGATCGTTCTCCTATGCTGCAGTCGCAGCGGCTAAGTTATTAAGGCCTAAGGTGAATGTTTTCCCCATCATGCCATCCATAAATAGTCCGATGACACGTGCGATGGGGTTCATACCCATGTCCGCCTCCATCGACCAGGTGACTTTGGTACCTTCCGCAACGGCCTCTACTTCAATGGTTTGCGTCGGTTTACCCATCGCGCCTAAATCAATATGGTACACCACTTTGTTATCACTAATCGCGGCGATAGTTTGCTTACCCTTGCCTTCTTTACCGTTAAACTCAAAACCTGAACCGACACCTGAGTCAGGCCCGAAGAGGTCAATTTTCAGGTTGGGGTCAGTGGCTTTATATGGATTGAACACCTGGTAGCCCTGGTTAGATGAGGCTAATGCTAAAATTTCAGCAGGCGTAGCATTGATGATTTGCGAACGCTCAACATAGACCTGTTTCGGGGCAAAGTAAGTGGCTGCAACAGCCAGTGGTAATACGCCAGCGCCGATGATTAATGCCTGTGAAAGTGCCATGTTGTTTCTCCTTGATTCGTTAGTAAATTTGCTTGCTTTCACTGGAGTAACGTTTGGGGTTTTGCTCAATCGACATTTTTTGTAATTTATTTTAAAAATAATAATTAGCTTCAATCTCAACCTCCTTGGTAAGCAGGTCAGCGCCAAGGGGTGAGTAGGAAAAGTGTAGGTGTTTTGTACCTTTGCGTTGCATAATTTCTACATAACTGACCTTGTTGTTCAATACTATCCATAGCGTATGGCTAGTGCATGCACCATCTGATGCATAGCTTCACGCAGACTTTCCGGTGCCAGAATTTCCAGCTCAGTACCAAGACGTAAAAATTCACTGACTGCATGGTTTGTCTGGTAGACCGGCAGCGTTAATGTCTGCCAGCCATTTGCATCCGGTTCTCCAATCAGCATCAGATTGCGTCGTGCATAACTGCTGCACAGTTCCGGCAATATTTTCAGTCCCAGTGGCGAAACCCGGATGCGGGCAATATCGGTGTGCATGTCTTTGTCCAGGCGTTCGGTGCTTTCCTGCCAGTAACGGGCGAGATTGAAATCCGCTGGCGGCGCAAAACTATCGTCTAGTGCTTCCAGTGAAAGTATCCGAGTGACTTTGTAGGTGTGCGGGGTCTTATCTTCCTGAGCGACCAGGTACCAAGAGCCACCTTTAAGCACAATGCCGAGTGGTGCAAGGTCAATGGATTTTTCCCTACGCCAGCTACGGTAATGTATTCGCAGCCATCGGTTATTCCAGACGGCGTCAAAGGCGGCTTGTAAACAGTCTGGTTGTTCAGTGTCATCAAACCAGCCTGGTGCATCCAGATAAAAGCATTTACGTAATTGGCCAACGTCGCTGCGCATGGTTTCCGGCAAAGCGGCGGCGAGTTTTTTCTCTGCGCTATGAATGGCCGCATCCAGTCCCAAACCGGTTATTGTGTCGCCCAGCCCACTCAGGAACAGCGCCTGTGTTTCCACGCTGGTCATGCCATTTAACCGTACTTTGTAGCCATTCACTAAGCGATAGCCACCCTGAGAGCCACGTTCGGCGTAGACAGGAATTCCGGCCAGTGCAAGGTTGTCGATATCACGGTAGATGGTTCTCAGGGAAACCTGATTTTCCTGAGCCAGTTCGGCGGCAGTAGCGCGTCCGTGCGCCTGAAGTGTGGTCAGGATATTGATTAGGCGATCAGCACGCATCGTTGCTCCGGTATCAGATTTAAACATGACATAAGATGTCAGGTATGTACTGTACAGTAGTTTGAGTCAAACCATTTTTCAATGAAGGAGTTATTTATGAGCAAGCCACACATAACACTGTATTACGCACCACAAACACGTGCCACCGGAACCCGCATTATTCTGGAAGAGCTTGGTGCACCTTATGATCTTCATCTGCTGGACATTCAGGACGAACATTACGCTGACGCCGGTTTCCGCGAAATCAATCCGCTCGGCAAAGTGCCAACCATTAAAGCAGGCGACACCGTCATCACCGAACAGGTTGCTATTACGATTTACCTGGGTGATTACTTTGCCGAAGCCGGATTAGCACCAGCTATTGATGATCCTGATCGCGGCACTTATCTGCGCTGGCTGGTGTTTTACGCGGCCTGTTTTGAACCGGCGTTGATGGACAAATCAACCGAACACGATCCTGGCCCATCGGATCGGTCAGTGTATGGCACGTTCGATGAGATGATCAGCACACTGGAGCAGGCACTCACACCCGGCCCGTATTTACTGGGTGAGCGCATGACGGTGGCGGATATTCTTTGGGGGACAGCGTTGAACTGGACAATGATGTTTGGATTGGTGCCGGAAAATCCGCTTTTCCGTGACTATGTGCAACGTATTACTTCGCGTCCGGCGGCGGTAAGAATGCAGGCGGAGGATGAAAAACTGGCCGCTGAGCAGGCTGCAGCACGTGAACAGTGAGAGCGCTTCCGGTGTCCCAATAGCTGACTTTCGGTAATCAATAAATAAGCACCTGAAAGATAACGGTTGGCTTCTGAGTCAGCTGTTATTCATTTTGTTTATGTATGAATGCAATTATTGCATCAAAATCATGCATCATGGTCAGGGTAGTCTATCCTCTGTGAAGTAAGTGATCAGTCTTTATTGGCATGACTTTTGCTTTTCATCGTTATAGCTCTTACTTTTTTGTTGTTAATTTAAACTTAATGCAGCCCGCTGCCGGTGGTGAATAGTGAAGCGAAATTGGGACAGGTACGATCCAGGTGATTTTTACGATGAGCTCATCGTAGCCAAGAAACAACCCCGGCAATCAAGCCACAGCTTGATTCAGTACCTACGTAAGCTACCGAAGGAGACATTTTCTCAATGTATCCAGGATAGTGAGGCGGTGATTCATGAATTGGGGATTACTTTCACGGTATACAGTGATGCTGGTAATATCGACAGAGCCTGGCCGTATGATCTTATCCCACGCATTATTCCTGAAAGTGAATGGCGGCGCACCGAATTGGGGCTTAAGCAGCGTATTCGTGCACTAAACCGGTTCATTCAGGACATCTACAATGAACGCTCCATTATCAAGGATGGTGTGATGCCGGAAGATGTGGTGCTGAGTTCCAAAGGTTACCGCGAGGAGTGTGTTGGCATAACGCCGCCGCATGGGGTTTGGGCCAATATTTGTGGCTCGGATCTGGTGCGTGATCACGAGGGCACAATGTACGTATTGGAAGATAATCTGCGGGTACCTTCCGGCGTGTCTTATATGTTGGAAAACCGCAAAATCACCAAACGTGTGCTGCCGGAAATTTTCAGCCTGTTGCCTATCGGCCCGGTCAGTGATTACCCCGCGCATCTGTATGACATGTTGGCCTCATTAACCCCTGAAAAAGATAAACCGACCATTGCAATCCTGACACCCGGAATCTATAACTCTGCCTATTTTGAACATGCTTATCTTGCTCAGCAGGCTGGTCTGATGCTGTTAGAGGGCGCAGATCTGTTGGTCGGGGATGATGATCATGTTTATATGAAAACAGCGGAGGGTTTGAAAAAAGTTGATGTGATTTACCGCCGTATTGATGATGATTTTATCGATCCGGAAGTTTTTCGCGAGGATTCGATGCTGGGTGTGCCTGGTATTATGCGGGCGTGGAAAGCCGGTAATGTTGCTATTGCGAATGCGCCGGGTTGCGGCGTGGCGGATGATAAAGTGATCTATGCCTATGTGCCGGATATGATCCGCTACTATCTGGATGAAGAGCCGCTGTTACCCAATGTGCCGACATGGAAGTGCCGCAACGAAGAAGAGCGGGAGCATGTGTTGGAACA
>CALHAO010000280.1 GCA_937931765.1 uncultured Thiotrichaceae bacterium | reverse complement strand
GCCCGTTTGTTGGATGACATGGACAGCGTGGAGTGTGTTTTCAGGGATTCTCCACTGATTGTTGCAGCACATTGTGAAGATATGCCGATCATTCTTGAGAATGAAGAAAGCTATCGCAGTATTTATGCTGACCGGGTTCCGCTTGAATTTCACCCTACTATTCGTAGCGAAGCGGCATGCATAGCGTCTACTGAGCTGGCGCTGGAGCTGGCAAAAAAATATGAAACCCGCTTGCACCTGATGCACGTTTCCACTGCAACACAGGTAGAGTTGCTGTCTGACGCAGCCTTGTCTGAAAAAAGGATTACAGCAGAAGTCTGCCCACAGCATCTGCATTTTAGTGAGGAAGACTATGCAGCGTATGGTGCACTCATTAAATATGACCCGGCTATTAAGACTGCTGAAGACAGAGCTGGCTTGATACAGGGTGTACTGGACGGACATCTTGATGTTGTTGGTAGTGGCCACGCTCCTCATAGTTTGGAGCAGAAACAAAACCGCAGTTATTTTGAAATCCCGTCCGGAATTCCAATGGTGCAATATACGTTGCTGACCTTATTGGAAAATTACCACGACGGTATTTTTCCAATGGAGTTGATTGCTCAGAAAACCAGTCATGCGCCAGCTGATATTTTTAATATTCACCAACGCGGTTATATTCGTGAGGGTTACTGGGCTGATCTGGTATTGGTTGATGTCAATAAGGGGGGTGTGGCGACGCACAGTAGTAGCTTGTCCCGGTGTGGCTGGACACCATTCGATGGTTATAAATTTCGCTCAACGATTGCTGCAACTATTGTGAATGGTCAGTTGGTTTGGTCTGATGGGCGGTTTCAGGGTATCAGGCCTGCGGGCATAGCGCTGGAATATGATCGTGAACCTTTGCAATAATTGCTAAATCGCTGACTATTTTGGGATCACTCGGCAAGCACCTGTTTATAGGTGATTTTACCAATTTTCCTTGTTGTAGCAGTGCCTTGAACGTAATTCTGTACTATATTTGTGACAGGGCGGCAATAAATGGAAATGGAATGCAAACTTATTTTAGGGGCCATGATGAATCATCTTGTGCAGATCAGCTGAGCACGGCTCGTCGGTTGTTGGATGGGCTGGTTGTTTATCGTGCCGAGTTGGGTGAAACCGGCAGGGAACTGGAGCAATTACTCCGGCTGCGGGATGTGCGGGAAACACTTGATGCACCTTACTCAAGGTGTGTTCATTGATGGTGATGGTCGACTTTGCTCAGAATGATAGTCTGTTTTAATAGCCTCTCCACATACATTGTCTGATATTTCTACTATTTACCGTTAGTAAGGAAAAAAAATCCCTTAGTCGGCAGTATTTCGTTAATTTCTCATTTGCGCAAAATATTCGTTATAATAATAATTAATGATAGTAATTATAAAAAGAATATGAAAAATCACTCCTTACATCGCCAATCCGGTTTGACACTTGTTGAGATTCTTATTGCAGCCCTGATCCTTTCGGTTGGTTTGCTAAGCCTTGCCGGTTTACAAGTAGCCAGCCTGAAGTCGATACAAGGGGCGACTCACAAACAACAAGCCTCCTTTATGATTCATGAATTATTTGAGCGCATGCGCAGTAATCGCGCTGGCGTCCTAGCGGGAGACTATAACACTGCGGATGGACTGGGGAGTGGGGTCAGTATCGACTGTTCTACGGCGATAAATCCCGATTGTGGTAGTTCGACTGCATGCAGTACTGCTGAGTTGGCGGCTTATGACCTTCACACCGTACAGTGTGGTTCGAATGCTACAGGCGTTGTCAGCTCTGGCGTTGGTGTTCAGATAATTAATGGTTCCTTTGCGGTTACCTGTACGGCTCCTGCAGTAACGCCACCGCTCTGCTCGTCTGATGTGGCGGTGAGTTTTTTCTGGACAGAGCGGTTATCTGATAAGGATATTCAGGGGACTGATGCTGATGGAAATGCGATTGATGAGGCACTTGAAGCACAAGCCATGACAATCAATGCAACTATTTAAGATGCAGGTATGAATATGCAAATAACAATAAAAAATAAAAATCAGTCAATTCGATCCAAAGGTTTCACTTTAGTTGAGCTATTGATTGCGATGACATTAGGTTTCTTTCTGATCGCGGGTATTGGAACGGTATACCTTGGCAGTAAAAAAACCTATAAATTACAGGGGCAAACGGCTGAATTGGATGAAAATGCCCGCCATGCTCTACGTGCTTTAAAGCATCATATTGCTCATGCCGGTTATGCTTCTACTTCTGGTGTTATTTTAGATAATTACATCATTCCTGATGGAGCTAGTATTTCTACAGCTACCTGTGCTGACGGCAATCCGAATATTGCGCCCGGAGCAACAATTGAAACCTCAGGTGACGGATCTGTTGCTTCCTCTGCTGCTATTGCTCAAATTCTTGCAGAAGGCGATACGCTGGGTCTGAGATTTATGGCGGACGATAATTTGGCGACAGATTGCCTTGGAGGAGCGCTTATTGCCGCTTGTTTGCCTCCTGTTGCCCCAAGCCTGGAGTCGCGTTTGATTTATAATTCATTTTCTATCGCCCGGAGTTCGATTGATAATAATCGTGATGATTTTGTGCCGATGTTGCGATGCAGGGGATCTCGTAATGTGAATGGGCAAGACATGGCGAGAGGTGTTGAAAATATCCAGTTTTTGTATGGCGTTGACCAGGCCGCTGATGGTTCATCTGATGGCTCGGTGGATAGTTATTGGAATGCAACAGCTGTTAGTGCAGCAAGTGCGTGGGATAAAATTATCAGTGTGCGGGTTGGTTTACTCATACGCTCGGTGGAGCCGGTATTTGATGATAATCGTGCCG
Organism: uncultured Thiotrichaceae bacterium; assembly: GCA_937931765.1. Classification (GTDB taxonomy): domain Bacteria; phylum Pseudomonadota; class Gammaproteobacteria; order Thiotrichales; family Thiotrichaceae; genus Thiolinea. The sequence goes on along the minus strand of CALHAO010000280.1, from coordinate 5,083 downwards.
AAACCTATCAGGTGCTTGATCAATCGATTGCAAAAAATGATCGCTATCAGCGTGGTGTTTACAGCACGACGATACGGTTGAAAAATGTAGCCCGCCGTATGTGATGGTTAAAGGAGAAGCCAGATGAATAATAGCAACTATAGAGTAAGTACCCTTAGGCAAAAAAACCAGCAAGGTTCAGTTTTACTGTGGGGATTGGTGATTTTATTAACGCTGACGGTGATTGGTGTCTCGGCAGCGCGAATGGGGGTAACAGATATCCGCATCGCTGGTAACCAGATTTTTGGCACGATGACGTACCAAAGCTCTGAGTCGGTTTTGGAGCGGGTTTCAACATTGTTCCATATTAATGAAACTGATGGCGCAACTGATATGGTTCAGTCATGGGATTTTGTTGATGACGTGAATGACGGAGGGTCAACTAATTCTACCGGTACCATCAGTATGGCCGGTTCCATTCAATGCGCTCCACAGGAAGGCTTTGCCATGAGTGCAGAGATGGTATCTGATGCCGGGGGTATATCCTGTCTTTTGTATACAATGGATTCTCAGGCCAGTTTGGCGGGTACGGGTGCCCGAAGTAACCACTCGCAGGGTGTAATGAAGTATGTGCCTGGAAATGGCTCGATTATCCCCTGAGTTCCGGACAAAAAAGGTTTTAGTGATTGTTTCACAGCAGACTTGTCCGGCGGCGTATATCTGCTATGCTGCCTAATAACATTGCAATAATGAGTTATAATAAAAATGTTTATCAAACGACAACAACAAGGTTTCACACTCATCGAAATAATGATTGTGGTGGCTATTATCGGAATTATCAGTGCGGTCGCTTATCCCAGTTATATGGCGCAGGTGCAAAAAAGTAAACGCTCAGATGCTCAGGTCGGTTTGCAGCAACTAGCTCAGCGGCAGGAGGCTTATTTTAGCCGGACTTATAGTTATGCTTCGACGTTGCAGCAGTTGGGCTATGGGAATGTCGCTTCGATTGATAGTCCGGAAGACATGTACTCACACAGTATTTCTTCTACCAGTCCCGCAGCGTGTGACGGTACCGCCACTGCTTCTTGCACAAGTTTTACGGTGTCCGCAGTGCCTAAGGCGGGTACTTCTCAAGCGAGTGACGCCGATTGTGCGACGTTCACGCTCGATAACGTGGGTAGAAAAAGTGCTGAGAGTAATGATAGCCCTCCCACCGCCACCACCGAAACCTGTTGGTAGTCTTTGACGCATTCTGCCTGAAATTGGTGCATGATTAACAATAAAGTACAAAGGAAGTCATTAATGAAAATCCCACAATTTATAAAAGCATTTAGCCGCCGTGCGCTGCTAATCAGCTTGCCTATGCTAATACCCTGCTCAGTAGTTGCTGATGAAACGGAAATCTTCTTCCAGAATGACGGAACCAAAGCAAATTCTAATGTACTATTTTTGCTGGATGGTTCGGGAAGTATGAGGACTGAGTCAGGAAGCGATGGCAGCTCTCGCATGCAGGTGATGAAGGATGCATTTCGTCAGGTACTACTTGAAGCGCCTGATAATATAAATGTTGGATTGATGCACTATGCGAACTCGCCCAACGGTACCGGTTATGGTTGGAGTTCGATTAAAGGTGTGACTTTTCCGGTGAGTCCTATTGATCAGGAAGCATCTGAAGTGGTGTCTGCTTTTGAGGCCTCAGATAATATTTCAGCGAGTACTAGTGTTGATGGTCAGGAGCTGAGAGTCAGAGACTTTTTGGCTAATATTGTTGATACCTGGGAGCCATCCGGTTATACGCCTATTGTTGATTCACTCTATGAGGCGGCGCGTTATTTTAAGGGTGATCCTGTTGTTTGGGGTAAGTTTCCTCCTGCCTATAGCTGGGCAGCTCACCCGTCAACTTATACGGGAGATGCTCTGGGATGTGTTAATGGCGAGATGGAAACCTGCACACAGGAGTGGGGAGAGTGTAACGGGACTGAGCAAAGTTGTACTAATGCCACATTGGGTAATATTTGCTGTAACTGGGTAGAAAATGCTGACGGTAGTCAAATTTGTGAGAATGATAACTATAGCTGCAGCGAGATAATCACCAATTGCCAGCATCAAGTCTGTGAGAGCATTTCGGGGGAACCTGAATACACTTCACCTATTGTGGAGGCCTGTCAGTTAAATTATCTGGTGCTGATGTCTGATGGTAAGCCTGAGTATTCTTACTATTCCGGTTACACTGTAGATGGTACTGGTCGTTATGCGAAGTCAGCTTACCCTGATCAGCCGCATAACTATAACAATCCGTCTAATGCTAACTTTATGCCTGAGCTGCTTCCGGCAATAACCAGCCTGAATATAACGACAGATATTCCTGAGTTAATTGGTGGAGATTGTGCGGATAGCCCGAATGGTTACAACAGCGGTACCTGTGGCCCTGAATTAACCGCGTTTCTTGCCGGGACTGATCTGGATTCAGACCTTGAGGGTGATCAAACGGTTGAAACTTATACGGTGGCGTTTGGTTTGGGTGATGAGCCAACCGGCACTGATTATCTGGCGAGCCTGGCAACTGCTGAAGATGGTGCTTATACCGCAGATAATTCCGCTGAGCTGGTTGAAGCATTCAAGTCTGTATTTGGTGAGATTGAGAAAAATTCATTCTCCTTTTCTTCACCGAGTTTCTCTGTGAGTGAAGATAGCCTGCTTTCACATGGCTCCAGTGTGTATGTTCCGGTGATGGATGTAGGTAGGTCAGCTGTCTGGTCGGGTAATTTACGTAAGTTTACGTTGGCGGATAGTGGCAGTATTGTTAGTGCTGATGGTACTACAGCTGCACTGACCAGCACAGGCGAGTTTGCTGAAACTGCCCGTGACTTGTGGTCGACTGCTGCTCATGGCTCAAACGTTAAGGACGGTGGTGCGGCTAATAAATTGCCAGCTCCGGGTGCTCGGGTTTTATACACCGACCCTGTTGATAATGGATTGAAAAGATTATCTACCGCATTAACCTTAGCAGAGTTGCCTAATACGTTGTTTGGTGAGGGAGAAACCTACCAAACAGAACATGCTTTGCAGGATTGGCTCGGGGGAGCTGCTGATGGCAATTCGCTTTATGGCTGGTATATAGATTGTGACGGGAATAAGCGTGTTGTGCGGCCTTGGGCAGCATCAGCTGTAGTACAGGGGCCGGTCAATATTGAGGAAGTGACGACTTGTGTTGGTAGCACAGTCACTGATGACGAGCGTGATACGCTGATTAACTTTGTAAAAGGTTACGTTGATGGGGAGCCTGGTGCGGATGCAGTGGCACGTAATCATATGGGCGATATGCTTAATACTAAGCCGACGGTAGTGGCTTATAAAGACTCATCCGGGGCAGTGACTAAAACGCTGGTATTTGTGGCGACTAATGAAGGGTATTTACACGCGATAAATGCAAGTTCCGGTGTTGAGGAATGGGCTTTCATGCCTGCTGCTTTGCTGAAAAATCAAAGAACATTCTTAAGTAATGCGCCTGGTCAGGAGCATATATATGGTCTTGATGGCCCGATGACACTTTGGCAGTTCAAACAAGGTGAAGGAGAGAATGAAGAGGATAAGAAATACCTGTTTTTCAGTATGCGTCGCGGCGGTAATATGATTTATGCCTTGGATATTTCATCAAACACCCCAACGATTGCCTGGAAAATTTCCCCGACGGCAGGAGCCGGTGCTATTTCTACAGGTTTTAGCGGCTTAGGCGAAACCTGGTCTAAACCCACTTTGTCACGCATGAGAGATCCGTCTAATCCATCCGAAATGTTACATGTCTTGGTATTTGGCGGTGGTTATGATCCACGCATGGATGAACTTGATCCGGCAGAACGGGCGTCTGGTGCTTATGCGGGTTCTGATGTTTATATTGTTAATGCCAAGACCGGTGAGCGGATTTGGTCACTGAAGGGCAGCACGATTACCAGTGTTCCTGATAGTGGTATTACTGCCAGTGATTTAACGGATAGTGTGCCGGGTGATATTCGTGTGTTAGATATGGACAATGATGGTGCATTGGATCGCTTGTACTTTGGTGATACGGGTGGGCATATCTGGCGTGTAGATATGAAGACCAGTGTGACTGGTACCGGTGATGATGTGGAGCTGGCGCTTGATGCTACGCTGAGCAAGTTTGCTGACCTGGGTGCCGGGACAGCGGGCGGCGTTTCTGCTGATGGTGATCGTCGCAAATTTTTCTATGAGCCGGATACTGCGTTACGGTTGACGAATGGCGTACCAAAATTAACGGTTTCCATTGGTAGTGGCTATCGGACACATCCGCTGGATACTGGTGATGAAGATCGTTTCTATGTGTTGCTGGATGAGAATGTCTACCAGACTCCGGGCAGCGGTTCCACGGCGATTACTGAAGCAGATCTGATGACAGTGACTCAGTTGAGAGCGAGCGTTGAAGGGAATATCCTGGATGTGACGGATAAGCGAGGTTGGTATTATCCGTTTCCGCGTAATGGTGAAAAGGTGTTAGCTACATCGTTAACCTTCCTTGATAAGGTACTGTTTACGACTTTTGCTTTGGCTGATGCGGATGGTGTGGCTAGTTCTGTGGGTGTTTGTGCGCCAGCAGTGAACACGTCCCGTGCTTATGTGCTTGATCTTTTGACCGGGCAGCCGGTAGTTAACCTGGATAGGTCAACAGACGATGCTGCAGATGCTAATCCCAATGATGATTTTATAATCGCTGGTTACAATGAAATTCTTGACTCACCACAGTTAATTTTTAGTAAGTTAACGAGTGGCTCAGGAGGAGACTGTACAAAAGGTGATTGCCAGCAAAGTGTCAGCGTGCGTATCGGTAAATTGAATGTTCCTATCGTAGATTTGAGCAATGCCAGCAACACTTCAGGTAATAGCAATGCGAATGGCGGTTTCAGTGGTAGTGTTGATTTAACCGAAATACTACCGCGTTTGTATTGGCGTGATGAAGATGTTAGTGGTTCTGAGGTGTTGGAAGGTGTTGATTCACCTGCGCCTGAATAGTCAGGTTTAAGGCTTTAACAGTGGGGCATGGCCGAGTGTAATCCGGTCATGTCCTGCCAGATCTTTAAGACAGCGGGCA
>CALHAO010000279.1 GCA_937931765.1 uncultured Thiotrichaceae bacterium | reverse complement strand
GTCGCCAGCCACAACGCACCCATAAGAATGGAGAATACAATAACCGTCTCCGGTGTAATCGGATTCAGAATAAACAGTGCGGCCACCAGTGTACGCATGGCATATATACCCACCAGCAAATACTTTCTGGAATACAAACTGCCAAACCACCCGGCCAGAATGGTGCCGCCAATATTGGACACACCGATCAGTGCAATCGCCAACGCACCTAAGGTAGATGTCGTAGTGACTCCCATTGAATGCACTAAGCTACCAAGCGACACAGGCCCACACATTTCAGTGATTAAAGCCGGAAAGTGTGCCGTAATGAAAGCCAGTTGATAACCACAGGAGAAGAACCCCAGAAAGATAAAGATAAAGGACGGATCTTTTACCGCCTGCATCACCGACTTACCCATCCCCTCGCCTTTTGCAGCTTTAGGCGGAGGCGGCACACGCATAAAAAACAGCGCGAACATCGCCAGCAAAATAAACCCGGCAAACACCATAAAAACAGATTGCCAGGGCATACTGGTCAGTAAGTGTTGCGCCAGTAACGGCCCGACAATCTGCCCCGCCGAACCCGCAGCCGTGGCAATACCTAATGCTAGCGAACGGTGTTTATCGGAAGCTGCTCGCCCGACCACGGCGAGAATCACCCCGAAACCGGTTCCAGCAATACCAAAGCCCACCAGCATTTCCAATAACTGATGCTGGCCAGGGGTAATCGCATAAGACGACAGCACCAACCCCGTGGCATAACAGATAGCCCCCAGAATAATGGCTTTTCTATCACCATACTTTTCAGCAAATGCTCCGAATAAAGGTTGGCCTATCCCCCAAAACAGATTCTGGATCGCAATCGCAAACGAAAAATCCGCCCGTAGCCAGCCGAACTCTTGTGCAATCGGAATCTGGAACAAACCGAATGATGCGCGGATAGCAAAACCAACCAATATAATGACGCAGCCTGCTATCAGCACTGGCGTGAACAGGTTGTCTTTTTGTGTTGCGACTACTTTTTCCATAATGCCTTCATATTTGCAGATAACAGGCCAATACCGCTACCCGCCCTTAATCGGCGGGAACAACACCACCTCATCCCCGTCCTTCAAAGCAGTCTGCGCATAATCCGGCTCATGCACCAGATCCCCGTTCAGCATCAATAACCAGGTTTTACTGTCCGGCAAAGTTACCTGCTGCATCACCTGCAAAATGCTCGCACCCGCAGCCAAATCAAGGTCAATATGATTAAACCGGCTCCCCGCAGGCAAATATTGCCGCAGGTCACCAAACATTTTCAACCGAACCTTCACACCAACCCCAAACGCTGCAAAGTCTCCGCCTTAGGCACACCACTCTCATCCCAGCCACGCAACGCATAATACTCAGGCAACATCTCACCCAATCGCGCCACCAAACCTTTACCAACGCCTGATTTAGCAGGCTCCTCAAGAATACGCTTAGGTAAAGTATCATCCGCAATGGTCAGACCGGCCCGCAAATTAAACTGCCGCTCCATATTCCAGATCCGCTCACCCACTTCACGCATGCGGGTTTCATCCCACTCACCTTCACAGGTCGCGTTAATCAGTTCAACATAATCCAGAATCGTCCAGCCACTGCCACTGGGGAAAATACACAAACCGCTGGAGTCGATAAAGGCTATCTCATCCTGAGACTTACGCACAATATCGGCTTTACCGCCTATCTCTGTAGTTTTGAAGTCCGAGCCATAAGGATCAGCGCGCAAATGGCACGCGCCTCGATTACTGGTGGCGTAGGCTAAACCCATGCCCTGCATCGAACGTCCGTCATAAGCCGCAAATTCCTGTCCCTTCACTGACATCGACAAATCCGGCTTGCCGTACTTCGCCGTTAGCAGCTTAGAACCCATCGCCACATCGCGCCCAAAGCCCTCGCCCTTGCCTGCTAATTCACTGATCTGACACAAAGCCTCAGCCGAACCAAATTTCAGCTCAATACCACCAGTTTCAGCGACGCCAATCACACCCGTTTCGAAAAGCTCCATCGCCGCCGCAATCGAACCACCCAGCGAAATCGGGTCCATACCATATTCATTACACAGGAAACCGGCATAAGTGGCCGCATCAATATCATCCACCCCACAAGCCGCACCCAGCGCATAAGCTGTCTCATACTCCAGGCCACCGGAAGCACCGTGATACTGAGGCTTATCTTTCACTGAGAAATGCTTGGGATCAATTTTACAAATCCGCGCACAGCCAATCGTGCAACCAAAACAAGCCCCGTTAGTCACCAGGTTCGTATGGCCATTCTCATTAGGCGTCTGCATCGCTTCAACATTGATACCACCCGCACCTTCAAACTGCACATCGATATTATTGCGCGTCGGAAACGAACCAAAGCTATTGGTCACATCCACCATCGCCAACGTACCGTCACGCGACAGGCCATCTTTGTCATCCATCCGCGCGTTCACTTCATTAACCGTTTTAAAGAAAGCCTTCATTTCCTTATCACTGCGCACACCTTTGGTCCCACGCACGGCGATTGCTTTCAGTTTTTTTGCGCCCATCACTGTACCAACACCGGAACGGCCCGCTGCACGGTGTAAGTCATTTACTACGCAGGCATAACGGCATAAGGTTTCACCGGCCTGACCGATTGAAGCTATGCGGATCTGTGGGTCGTTGTAGTGTTTTTTTAGGGTTGGTTCGGTTTCCCATACCGTTTTGCCCCATAGGTGACTGGCGTCACATAGCTCGGCGTGGTCATTTTCTATGTAGAGGTAGACTGGTTTTGGTGATTCGCCTTCTATAATGACCAGATCGTAACCTGCCATTTTTAGCTCGGCACCGAACTTGCCACCTGAGTTGGAGCAGGCTATCGCGCCGGTTAGTGCACCTTTGGTGATGACTGAGTAACGTCCACCGGTTGAGGCCATGGTTCCGGTTAGGGGGCCGGTGGCGAAGATTAGTTTGTTTTCTGGTGAGAGTGCGTCTGCTTCAGGGTTCATCTCTTCTAGCAGGTATTTGGTGCCCAGGCCGCGTTGGCCTAGGTATTCTTGTGCCCACGCCATGTTTAATGGTTCGGTGGTGCAGTTGCCCTCAGTCAGATTGACTCGTAAAATTTTTCTTTGCCAGCTCATGGTGCCTCCGTTATTGCTTTAGTGTTGTGACGTCGGTATTGCATGAGGCAATCACCTGACAGCCTTAATTTCTTACCCAATCAAGGTACTTGGGAGTATACCGCGTTCCGTCGGGAGCAATAAACTTAAACGGCACGGAAACGAAAATACCACGAGAATTTATTAATAAAGCAAAATGAAGGTGTGGGCCAGTGCTGATACCTGTATTTCCTACCTGTGCAAAACACTCACCCTGCTTTACTTTCTGACCAACC
>CALHAO010000278.1 GCA_937931765.1 uncultured Thiotrichaceae bacterium | reverse complement strand
TGTTTAATCGTGAGATGCAGAACAGTCGATTTACCTTCACACCTTCAGGCGGTACGTATTTTCAGTTGATGGATTACAGCGCGATCAATAATGAGATGAATGACATTGAGTTCTGTGAATGGTTAACAAAAGAGATAGGTGTTGCGGCGATTCCGATTTCTGTATTTTGCAAAGCACCACCTGACATGAGGTTGGTGCGTTTCTGTTTTGCGAAAAATGATGACACCTTATTACAGGCTACCCGCTTGCTAACTCAGCTTTGAGGGTGAATTGAAGATGCGGAGCTGATTACTCCGTATCTTCTGTAGTTTCCTGTGGTGGTAACAGATTGCTGAGTTGAACAAAGTTAGTGACAGATAAGGTTTCTGCCCGCTGTGTCGGATTGATGCCGACAGACTCTATTTGTTCAACGGTCAACAGATCTTTCAGTGTATTGCGTAATGTTTTACGCCGTTGTGAAAAAGCTTTAGCTACCAGTTTAGATAACAATTCAACGTCATTTGCCTCCACCGGAAAGCTGGTTCTCGGCTTGAGGTACACGACCGCCGAGTCCACTTTCGGGGGCGGACTAAAAGCACCAGGGCCTACTTTCATCAGGTAATCTGTTTCACAATAATATTGCACCATCGCTGATAGACGGCCGTAATCTTTGCCGCCAGGTGTTGCTGTGATGCGGTCAACCACTTCCTTTTGCAACATGAACATCATGTCGCGGATATGCGAGGGGTGATTGAGCAGATTAAAAATCAGCGGTGTTGATATATTGTAAGGCAGATTGCCAACTACCCGCAGTTGTTCACCATCCTTCCGTAAAGCGGGAATATCCAACTTCAAAGCATCAAGTGCGTGAATGTGCAGTTTGTCTTTGACTTGCTCCTGTGCCTGCCACCAGGCAATAACATCCCTATCGATTTCCACGACATCAAGTCGCGACAGGCGTTCGAGTAACGGAAACGTTAAAGCGCCGGGGCCAGGGCCAATCTCTATGACCCGGTCACCATCCTTTAACGCCAGCGCATTGAGCATGCGATCAATAACGCCCCGGTCATGCAGAAAATGCTGACCGAAGCGTTTCTTCGCACGTTGATCATACTTGGACAAATTTACTCCAGTATCTTCAGTTCAACGCGACGGTTAGCAGCGCGACCCGCTGCAGTTGCATTGTCAGCAATCGGTTGAGTTTCGCCATAGCCTTTCGGTGTTAGCTTCGCTCCATCACTGCCTTTGCTGACCAGGTATTGCTTCACAGCCTCAGCACGCGCCTGCGATAAGTTCATATTGAGCTGATCGTTGCCTGCGCTGTCCGTGTGACCACTGACTTCGATATTCAGGTTAGGGAATTTCTTCAGCGTAATAGCCGCTTCATCAAGAATAGGTCTTGAAGCAGCGGTCAGAACATCTGAACCTGACTCAAACTGAACACCTTTGAGGCTAATGTTTTCATCGGTGGAACAACCAACCTGATTAACAGGAGCGCCTGCTACAGTGCCAGGACAAAGATCGTTTTCATCAGCAATCTTGTCCTTATCCTCATCAGGTATAGCATCACAGCCAGTAGCATCTACCTCAGTGCCAGTAGCAGTATCAGGGCACTGATCAGCACTATCTTTCACACCATCAGCGTCTGAGTCGAGTTCACAGCCTGTAGTGCTGTTGACCGTAGCGCCTTCTGGTGTAGCAGAGCACTTATCAGCACTGTCCTTCACGCCGTCCTTGTCTGAGTCGAGCTCACAACCTGTTGCATCAACAGTCGCGCCTTCGACCGTGGTAGGGCATTGATCAGTACTATCCTTCACGCTATCAGCATCTGAGTCGAGTTCACAACCCGTAGTACTGTTGACCTTAGCACCTTCTGGTGTAGCAGAGCACTTATCAGCACTGTCCTTAACACCGTCTTTGTCAGTGTCGAGTTCGCAACCTGTTGCATCAACCGTCGCGCCTTCGACCGTGGTAGGGCATTGATCAGTACTATCCTTCACGCCATCAACATCTGAGTCGAGTTCACAACCCGTAGTACTGTTGACTTTAGCACCTTCTGGTGTTTCCGCACATTGATCAGCACTGTCCTTCACGCCGTCCTTGTCAGAGTCAAGTTCACAACCAGTTGCATCAACCGTTGCACCTTCGACTGTGGTAGGACACTGATCAGTACTATCCTTCACGCCATCAACATCTGAGTCGAGTTCACAGCCTGTAGTGCTGTTGACCTTAGCGCCTTCCGGTGTTTCAGCACATTGATCAGCACTGTCCTTCACGCCGTCCTTGTCAGTGTCGAGTTCGCAACCTGTTGTATCAACCGTCGCGCCTTCGACCGTGGTAGGGCATTGATCAGTACTATCCTTCACGCCATCAACATCTGAGTCGAGTTCACAGCCTGTAGTGCTGTTGACCTTAGCGCCTTCTGGTGTTTCCGCACATTGATCAGCACTGTCCTTCACGCCGTCTTTGTCAGTGTCGAGTTCACAACCTGTTGCATCAACTGTCGCGCCTTCGACCGTGGTAGGGCATTGATCAGTACTATCCTTCACACCATCAACATCTGAGTCGAGTTCACAACCCGTCGTACTGTTGACTTTAGCGCCTTCCGGTGTTTCCGCACATTGATCAGCACTGTCCTTCACACCGTCTTTGTCAGTGTCGAGTTCACAACCTGTTTCATCGACCTTGGCACCTTCGACTGTGGTAGGACATTGATCAGCACTGTCCTTCACACCGTCCTTGTCAGTATCGATTTCACAACCTGCTTCATCGACCTTGGCACCTTCAACTGTCTCGGCACATTGGTCAGTACTGTTTTTAACACCATCAATATCGGCATCAAGTTCACAGCCTGTAGTACTGTTGACCTCAGCGCCTTCAGCGGTGTCAGGACATCTATCAGCACTGTCCTTTACACCATCTTTATCGGTATCGATTTCACAGCCTATTGCATCAACTTTGGCACCTTCAACGGTAGTGGGGCACTGATCGGTGCTGTTCACTACGGTGTCTTTGTCATCATCCAGTTCGCAACCAGTCTCACCAACTTCAATACCTTCAGCTGTTTCAGGACACTGATCTGCACTGTTGACCACACCGTCTTTATCATCATCAACTTCACAGCCAGTTTCGGTGACCTGAGTCTGAGCAGGCGTTTCAGTACATTGATCTGCGCTGTCTTTTACACCATCACCATCCGTATCGATTTCACAGCCAGTCTCGTCGACTTTAGCGCCTTCTGCAGTTGCAGGACATTTGTCTGTGCTGTTTCCTACTTCATCGCTATCATCGTCGAGTTCACAGCCAGTCTCACCTACTTTGGCACCCTCAGGGGTTGTGGGACATTTATCTGCGCTGTTAGCAACACCATCTTTGTCATCGTCCAGTTCACAGCCAGTATCACCGACCTTGACGCCCTCAGCAGTATCAGCACACTGATCAGCGCTATCTGTCACACCGTCTTTGTCGGTATCGATTTCACAACCAGTTTCATCAACCTTAGCGCCTGCGACCGTATCAGCACATTGGTCGGTACTATTAGCGACAGCATCTTTGTCATCGTCTAGTTCACAGCCAGTTTCATTAACCTTCGCACCTTCTGGTGTTTCGGGGCACTGATCTGCACTGTTAACGATGCCGTCTTTGTCATCATCCAGCTCACAGCCAGTATCACCGACCTTGATGCCCTCAGCAGTATCAGCACATTGATCAACGCTGTCTTTCACCCCGTCTTTGTCGGTGTCGAGTTCACAGCCTGCTTCGTCAGTCTTAGCACCCGCAGTGGTCTCAGGGCACTGATCCGCACTGTCTTTCACCCCGTCTTTATCAGTGTCGACTTCACAGCCGGTTGCATCAACCTTAGCGTCCTGAACAGTGTCAGCACATTGGTCTGCGCTATTTTTGACACCATCGATATCTGAATCGAGTTCGCAGCCGGTGGTACTGTTGACCTCAGCACCTTCCGGAGTGGTTGCGCATTTGTCAGCGCTATCCCGTACACCATCGTTGTCAGTGTCGAGTTCACAGCCAGTTGCATCAACCTTAGCGCCTTGAACCGTGTCAGCACATTGGTCGGCACTATTGGCGACAGTGTCTTTATCATCATCCAGCTCACAACCAGCGTCATCAATGGTCGCGCCTTCAGGTGTGTCCGGACATTTATCGGCACTGTTCGTTACTTTGTCAGCATCATCGTCCAGCTCACAACCATCGATGCCTACCTCCAAGCCAGCAGCGGTTTGTTTACACTGATCGCTGAGGTCAAGAACACCATCGTTATCTGAATCTTTTTGAGAAGCACTCAATGCCAGCTGCATGGTGTCGTAATCTCTATTCAGTAGGCTATATTTGTTTGCAATTTGTGGGATGGTCGCAACTTGTTGTTTAAGCTGGCCTATCTGCCCGGTTAATACAGGGATAGTTTCAGTTTGCTGCTTCAGTTGATTTATCTGACCCGCCAAAGAAGGAATGGTGCTTACCTGCATTTGCAGCTGGCCCATATGATTTGAGAGTTCAGGTATGGTGTTAACCTGTGCCGTCAGGTCTTTCACCTGAGTGTTTAAGCTGCCATGCTTTTCGACAAATTTAGCACTGGCTGTGGTGAGTTCTTGTTGTAATGTTGCATTGGCTTTTTCGCTGCTAGCCAGTTTGTTTTGTAGTGCTGTCCGGGCTTGTTCAACTTGCTCTAACTGTAATTCCAGAGCTACCAGTTCTTCCTGGCTTTTGGTTAACTGCTTCTGAAGTTTGGCATTGGCTTCCAATTTTTCTTTCAGCTCTATTTTTGCACCTTGTATCCCGGCAATCTGTTGTTCATACGCTGCTTGCTCTGCCTTTAGCCTTGCTTCCAGTTCTGCTTTTGAATTCTGTACCTCAGAAAGTTGTTGTTCAAGCGTTGCTTGTTCTGCCTGTTTGCTTGCTAGTGTCGTTTGTAGCGCCTGACTACCGTCCAGTTTTTCTGTCAGTGCGGTCAGTGCTTTTTGTTTTTCCTCTAGCTGTGCTTGTAGCTCTTGGCTACCGACTGGTTTTTCTGTGAGTGCAGTGATTTCTTTTTGTTTTTCCTCTAGCTGTGCTTGTAGCTTTTGACTATTGGCTAGTTTTTCTGTGAGTGCAGTGATTTCTTTTTGTTTTTCCTCTAGCTGTGCCTGTAGCTCCTGGCTACCGTCTAGCTTTTTCGTCAGTGCAGTAAGCTCTCTTTGCTTTTCTTCCAGCTCTGCTTGTGTCGTTGCCAGTTTACCTTCCAGTTCTACATTGGCAATGTTGTCCTGGGTTGCTTGCTCATCCAGTTTTCTCTGCAGCTTTTCAATGGCTTGTTTCTGAGCAGTGATAGTTTTCTTTGACTGGTTGAGAATGTCTGTTTGCTGACGGCCCAGCTGACTCATGTGCTGCTTCAGGCTGTCGGTTTCTGCCTGATTTTGATACATGCCCCATGGGTTGTCCGGCATGATTGGGATCATGAAAGGAGCGCCTGCCGGAACCATTGTATTCGGATCGTAAGGAACAGGTATCAGCTGTAAATGTTCGGGGAAACCCGCTTGCATTTGTACTTCTGCCACATCACCCTGCTGAGGTGCTACTGAGTCCATCGGCACACCTGGTTGGGGCATGTACTGTGGCATAAAACCTTCCGGCATCGGCATCATGGTCGTCAGACCTTCCATGTCAGTGCCCGGTGGGTAAGTAAGCCCCCAAGGAGTTTGGGAGGGCATTGCTATACCCGGAACCATCATTTGTTCTGGATAAATATGCCCGGCAGATCCATCAGCGGGTGCTTGAGCGGCGTTTATCGTCTGGGTGTCATTACCTGACTGTTCTGTCGAGGACAAAACATTCGGGTCAGGCCACTGAGTTTCTGCCACGGCTGCTACTGAGACTAAGGTTATTAGTGTCAGGCCCGTCGATAGTTTATGCATAATGGATATCCTCAAAATTTATGGTTGTGTGTTTTATTTTCATCATTAAGCCCCACCTAGTGATAAGTCGCGTCGTGCTGAAGAGATTGTAATCGTGAATCCGGCAATAACATCAAGAAATGACATGGCTGCCAGGATTAGAAACACGGAGTTACCGCCCCAAGGATAGATTAGCCAAATGACCAGATAGCCGATCAGCACAAAAGTAGAGAACAGATGATCGATTATAGTGGATTCAGTCGTACGGGTAGCCTTAAAAAGTTCAAAGTAGAGCATGAGTATGCCTAACAGAACAACAAAATCACCCCAGGTAGGTTCCCATATGGCCTTAGAAGGCAGTCTTATACTGACCAGAATATCATTTAAGTGAGCAGGGAAATAACCAACGGCTGCCAAAAGCCAGTAGGCGAATAATAATACGCCAAAAAGAGGAAATATCTGAAATATTTTTATCATAAAAGTCTTAGCTCACCGTTCTTTAACACGTCGGTGTTGGTCTCAGAAGTGATCCTTCGCTCTCTGTTCAAGGTCACATTACCTTCCTCTCAATGTGAATTTTATCGGGTTGCCGCTGACAGCAATCACCCTAGTATAAAACATGTAGTCGCTGCCGTCAGGTGCATGGTAGCAGATTGATGATAAATCACCAGTGGTCTGATTTTGTTCATTGATTTTACTGTAGAAGTCAGGGACTTTCATGTGTGTGGGTAAAATCTTTTCATGTACGTTAGGCGGATTTACGTTCGTCGGGATTAGGTGAAGCTATCCATTGATCCTGTTTATACTTTAATTTATGTAGATTCTAAGCTTGTTAGAAATAATAAATAATAATAATTGTGAGAAAGGCTATGACTAAAAACAAAGGTTCGTCCTATCAATGGATTTTACTGCCTATCCTGTTTTCTTCCACATCGGTTATTGCCGGTGGCTTTGGTGGTTTGGGGCAAGCCCCTGTCAGTGAGCAAGCTTCGGCTTTATCTGCTGAGTCAGATGGTTTCCTTGAGGACAGTGAAGAGGTCAATACCGCTCGTATGAGTTACGTCGGTGGCGACACACGTATTGGTGTGGGCATTGATACTGAATTTAAAGGACGTGTTGATGGCAGTCATATCTTTATGCAGACTGAGGACAGCACAACCAGTGGTCAGGGTTGGCTGGGAATTAATCCTCGTGCAGATGATGACCGCGATGAAGAATTTTTAACGGGTGCGGGTGCTAAAATCAACCATCATTGGGTGACCCGTGACGGTGCAGGTAATCCTTTGCATGTGAATAAAGTTTTTGGTGCTTATGATCAGAATGAAGCCAGCGATAAAAAGGTGTCTGCTGGTTACGGGCAGGAGCGTGAAGATCTTTTCTGGTCAGGCCATGTTAGTAAGGGGTTGTCTGACCGGCGTGTGGTTGGTGAGGTTAAAGATAGTAAATACAGTGGTGCTCATATTTATGAGAAAGCCTACGATTTTGGCGTAGGTGGACGTGTTGGTACTTTTGTTGATGATCAGCTGTTGCGTGTTCAGGGCGGCTTCGATTATGAGTGGGGTTCCGAAGTGGCCGATCATGAAGATACCGCTGCTCAGATAACGGTTTCCGGTGGTCTGGAAAAGTTCTTTGCAGATTCCCCGCACAGTGTTGGCGCAAATGTCGAGGTCAGCAAAAAGTCTGGCGGGTATGAGTATGGTGATGAGGAAACCGACATCAGTGGTAATGTCAGTTACCGTTATGATTTTGGCGGTGGCGGTTTGTTCGCTACAGAAGAACAATATCGCCGGGTTCGTGTTGAAATTCCAGGTAAAACCGAGCGGGTTCAGGTTAAGAAGAAGCGTGCTCCGATTAAAAAGAAGCGTGCTCCGAAAGTAGAGCGTAAGTTGGTTAAACACACGATGGAACTGGAGTCAGATACGTTCTTTGAAAAAGGTAAGCATTACCTGACACCTCAGGCAAAGCAGCGTATGTCGGTGATGATGTCACGTATCCGTGAAACTGGACACCATGGCAATATCCGTATTACGGGTAACACTTGTGACCTTGGTTCTGATCATAGTAACCAGACTTTGTCAGAGCAACGCGCTGCACAGGTTCGTAGTCTTATGGTAGCCAATGGTTTCAATGCTAATGAGCTGGTAGCTCGTGGCCTGGGTGAAAGCAGCCCTAAGTATCCGAATAATGAGGCAACGCGTCACAGAAACCGTCGTGTCGATATTGAATACGTTGCTTATCAGAATAAGTATCAGGACAAGGTTGTGGAGCAAGGTTATGACGTCGTAGAGCAAGGTTATGACGTAGAAGAGCAAGTACGCGTTGTGAGTGAGCCGCGCGTGGTTTGGCGGAAAGAATTAATCCCTTCACCGCCGACCTGGGTGAGTCAGGCGCTGCGTAACAATATCCAGTATAAGCAGACCATTGATACTTATCGTACATTAGGTGAAGATTTTAATAATGATGATGGTAAGCCGGATAATTTTGCACCTGTCGCAGTTGATGATACAGAGACGACTACGGTAGGAACAGCCGTTTCAATTAGTGTCTTAGGTAATGACAGTGATCCTGATGGTGATGTGCTGACAATTATTAGTACTGATGAACAGTCAGTGAGTGGTGGTACGGTTGTTGATAATGGTAGTGGCGTATTAACTTATACACCACCAGCGGGCTTTGTTGGACAAGATACCTTTACTTACACAGTGAGTGATGGTCATGGCGGTGAGGCAACAGCAACGGTTTCAGTAACGGTAGAAGCGGCTCCGGTTGATCCGGTTAATACTGATCCGGTTGCTGTTAATGATTCGGAAAGCACTACAGTAGATAAAGAAGTGCCTATCAGTGTACTGACAAATGATACCGATGTTGATGGCAATACGCTGACGGTTTCTGGTTTCGATACGACCACAGTTCAGGGTGGCAAGGTAACCAATAATTATGGCCAGTTGATTTATACTCCACCCGCCGGTTTTGTTGGAACAGACACTTTCACTTATACCATTTCTGATGGTAAAGGTGGCTCTGCCACAGCAACAGTTACTATTATTGTGAGTGCTGATCCTGTCCCGATTGATGATCTGGATGCAAAGGATGACTCGGTAACCACGGATATTGATAAATCTGTAGATATTGATGTGCTGGATAATGATAGTGACCCTGATGGTGATGCGGTGCTGATTGATAGTTTCGATACAACCAGCCAGGCAGGTGGCTCGATTACTGACAATGCAGCTGGTTTGTTGGTGTATACGCCCGCCGCTGGGTTTACAGGAACGGATACATTTACCTATACAGCAACAGATGGTAATGGTGAGGTGGATAGTGCGACGGTCACCATTACTGTAACTGATGGCATTGATCCAGAGCCACACAATAAACCCGCCCCAGATGCCTATGTTGTTGATGCTGGCGCAACCTCATTGCCGGTGTTGTCTAATGACACTCACGATGGATCTGTGACGATTCAGATTATTACTCACCCAGGCAAGGGGTCGATTCAGAATGAATCAAACGGTGAAGTATCTGGTGCGAATGTGGAATACGTGCCTCAGTCGGGTGCTACCGGTACGGATACATTCACTTATGCATTGGTTGATGGTGATGGTTTAGTGAGTGACCCGACAACGGTAACTATTACATTGCCTTCCATTCCGAACCCGAATCCTGGTGGTTTGGAAGCTATTGATGATGGCACTGTAGGTGAGTTAATCGGTGATGCTTATAGTATTTACCCTGGTGACACGATGACCAGAGAGTTGGATGTGCTGGGTAATGATGTAGGTGATGGTTTAACCATAGTTGAAATTGTGACTGTCCCAAGGTTCGGTACAGCACAAATCAGTGCCGACGGAAGGTACATCAACTACACGTTGCGCAGTGGTTACTGTGAGGATCATACCTTTGTTTACCGTATTCGCGATGAAGATGGTAACGAGGATGAGGCCACGGTTCATATCAATGTGGTAGATGGGAAGCTTTGCACTAGTTGCTAAATTCAGTAATTCAGTCATAATCCTGTCACAGGGCGATAACCAAATGGTTATCGCCCTGTTTTACTTTGTACGTAGGAAATACGGATTCATGGGGACACAGGTCAAAACCATCAAGAAAAAACGCAGGTGGCTGGTGTGGTTGTTTGAATTACTGATTATCGTGGCCTTGGTATTTGCTATTCGTCACTATCAGCAGCGCACACTTATCTCAGGAGTTGCTCCGGTTTTTGATGAAATTACATTGCAGGATGAGCAGCTGACACTGGATAGTTATGTAGGTAAGCCGGTCATGCTGCATTTCTGGGCTTCATGGTGCGGCACCTGTGAATTTGAGCAAGACAGTATCTCAAAGTTGGCTGAGGAATGGCCGATAGTCACTGTTGCTTACAGTTCAGGTGAAGCAGTTGAAGTACGCCGTTATATGGAGCGTAAGGGTATAGAAAACTGGACAACTATTGTGGATAACGATGGTGAATTAGCGCAGGAATATGGTGTGATTGCGGTGCCGACCAGTTATATATTGGATAAATCTGGGCAGATTCGCTTTCGTGAAGTCGGTTTGAGTTCGGGTTGGGGATTGCAATTACGTTTGTGGTTGACTGATAAATTCTTCTAGAGCGCCTGATACAACATCCAGCAGCCCATTATTATAACAGTCAAACCCGCGCCAACACGGACAGCTGGTTTGCGCACCCATTGCAATAAGTGATTGGCCAGTGTGCCCATGATCAATAAGTTGGGCAGCGTGCCGAGGCCAAAACACAGCATTAACAAGGCGCCTTCTGTTGCGCTGCCGGAGCTGATGCTCATAAATAAAAAAGTGTATACCAGTCCACAAGGCAGCCAGCCCCAGACTAACCCGAAAGGAATGGCTTTATAGGCGCTATCGATGGGCAAAAATCGTCGTCCGACAGGCTCGATATGCCGCCACAATCCTTTTCCTGCACGTTCTAAATAAGCCACACCGTGCCAGATATTAGCCAGATATAGTCCCAGTGCAATCATGAATGCGGCAGATAATAACTGCATATTTTGCAGGATATGACGGGTTTGCTCTGCATTCGCGAAGGACAGAGTGAGTGCACCCAATCCACCCGCTAGTGCGCCAGCAATGACATAACTGGTGATGCGGCCAAAGTTATAACCCAGCAGAATGGGTAGCTGATCTGTCAATGAATGCTTTTGGCCAGAGCGGGACTGACCAACACTCAATGCGCCAACAATGCCACCGCACATGCCCAGGCAATGCACGCCACCCATCAGTCCCATAACGAACACAGCAAGGTAGGGTGAAATGTCCTGTAGTTGCGTCAGCCAGCTTGCCATATCACGCTTAGTTCAGGGCGTGGCGGGACTGGTAGTGCCCATCCTCATAATTGATGAAGAAATTTTCCAGCAGCGGGTGTTCTATCGGTTCTCTGGATAGGTCGGTTTCTATATTACGTTGGGCAACATAAGCCACCCGGCCATCATCGTCGATCAGTACGTGATACCACGGTTCATCTTTTGGGGGCGCACCCGTTGAGGTGTTTTTCTCATACCATTCTTCAGTTCCCTGAAAATCAGCATCCACATCAAATATGACGCCTCTATAATCAAACAAAAGGTGATGAACGATCTGCCCAATAGTGAAATTAACGGTAGTTTGCATCTCCCTGTTTCCTTTTTAGCTTTAATTCGTGGGTACATAATGTGGGCTTTATCCGGCTTATCAATGTTCCTGTGAAAGTCGCAGGCTTTCATGCTTGCGAGATGTGGTCGCTACATGTGTGTCAGTTTTAAGCGTTCATCGACTCCCATTGCTGCTTTTGGTTTTTTACGGCGCGGATACGTGCTCTGTAAATCTCTTCACGGATCTGTGTGCCTTTAAAGCCTTGCTGAATAATCGATTGTACCTCTATTTGCTGGCAGCTATGCAACATACTACGTAAAAAGTCAGCTTGTGGGTAAGGTTTGTTTTCCAATCCGGTTCTACCTTGGGCATCGGCCTGACAAACGATGAGTAACTGCTCAAAGCGTTCAGGTCTGCGGAAAGCATCGACTTTTTCCAGTAATTTCACCAGTGTGTTCGGGCGTAATTCCAGCGAACGATGAATCCTCAGGTGCTGTCTGGCGCTGATTTCAGCCAGTTGCCGGTCATGATTAGGCACCCGGTAGCGCTCACAAAGGGCTTTCACCAGCGGCACGCCACGCTCTTCATGAGCGATGTGTTGTGGTAATTCATCTTCAGGTGTCGTGCCTTTACCAAGGTCATGCAGCAGAGCAGCAAGGCGTACACAGCCATCATTGCTTAGCGCCGCTGCCTGCTCCAGTGTCATGAGCGTGTGAATGCCGGTATCTATTTCCGGGTGATATTTTTCAACCTGTGGCACCCCAAACAGGCAGTCAATTTCCGGAAATAGTACTTTAAGTGCGCCACACGCACGCAATACTTCAATATAACGGGACGGTGTTTTTTCATTTAATGCACGGGAAGTTTCCTGCCAAACCCGTTCAGCAACCAATGCATTTACCTCGCCATTATTCGTCATATCCCGCATGAGTTGCATGGTTTCTGTGGCAATGGTGAAGCCAAGAGGGGCGAAACGGGCCGCAAAACGTGCCACGCGTAATATTCTGACCGGATCTTCGGCAAAGGCAGGTGATACATGGCGGAGTATGCGCTGCTCAAGGTCTTTTTTGCCGCAATAGTAATCAATAATTTGGCCATCGCTGTCTTCAGCCAGGGCATTGATGGTCAGGTCGCGACGTAGCAAGTCTTCTTTCAGAGTGACATCTGGTGATGTGTGAAATTGGAAGCCATGATAGCCCGCCGCTGTTTTTCTTTCTGTACGGGCGAGTGCATATTCTTCATGCGTTTCCGGATGCAGAAAAACCGGAAAGTCTTTACCCACCGCCCTGAAATTCTGTTCCAGCATTTGTTCAGGGCTAGCACCAGTCACTACCCAGTCTTTATCTTTAATGGTTAGTCCAAGTAGTTTATCGCGTACCGCACCGCCCACTAAATAGGTATTAATACTTTCTGATTTGATATTTGTCATTTTGCGAGATAATCATCTGTTGTATGTATGGGGAGGATAATATTACATATGGCAAGGGTTTCCCCTTGTGTCATTGCGTTGGGTGTCGAGGAGAGGGAGGAATGTTCTGCATTCACTGATTGGTATTCCGACGGTTTGGTAATAGCTTCAAATCCACAATTATAATTCAAAATCCAGTGTCCGGTGTGTTCTGATGACCGGATGACTATAACCTTTTAGGAGTGTTAAAAGTATGGCTCACATTGTCGTATTGGGAGCGGGTACAGGAGGAATGCCTGCCGCTTATGAATTCAGAGATGCTTTGGGTGACGAGCATGAGATCACGGTTATTAATGAACGTGATTACTTCCAGTTCGTGCCTTCCAATCCTTGGCTGGCAGTCGGATGGCGCAAACGTGCTGATATTACTTTTCCGATGGAAAAATACCTGAGTAGAAAGAATATTAA
>CALHAO010000277.1 GCA_937931765.1 uncultured Thiotrichaceae bacterium | reverse complement strand
GATTACTTCCTGAATTCAAACTTCCGCCAGCAGTTTGAAACCAAAGGCCGGTTCCGTGAATTTATGGAAAGCGTGCCTTGTTATATTATCCACGCCGAGCATCCTGCATTGTATGGCGCGGCGTCTTCACTGGATGAGCAGTTTTCCGAGCTGGGTCATACTGAATATAGTTAAATCGTCTCAAGTTCAGTTAGCGGCCAACGTGGTCGCGGCTGAATCACAGGCTCTTCACACGCACCTGCTGCCAGACGCAACGCGCCCGCATAAGCAATCATCGCGCCATTATCAGTACAGAATTCAAGTCGTGGGAAAAATACTTCAGCTTTCAGCGTTTGCAACCGTTCGCGCAAACGTTTATTCGCTCCCACACCACCAGCTACCACCAGTGTTTTGCGCCCACTTTGTTCTAAGGCACGGCGGCATTTAATAAACAAAGTATCCACCACTGCATCTTCAAACGCCCGGGCGATATTTGCTTTGTCTGCATCGGTCTTGGTGGATTTATCCCAGGTATTGCGGCTAAAGGTTTTAAGGCCGCTGAAACTAAAATCACAGCCCGGACGGTCAATCATCGGACGTGGGAATCTGTACGCTGCCGGATCGCCCTGCTCTGCTAATTTCGCCAGTAATGGCCCACCGGGGTAATCCAGCCCTAATAATTTAGCGGTTTTATCAAAGGCTTCACCCGCCGCATCATCGACACTTTCGCCCAATACGGTGTATTCACCCAGTTTCGGCACATCGATCAGTAAGGTATGACCACCTGATACTAGCAGCGCTACAAACGGTAGCTCCGGTGGGTTTTCTTCCAGCATCGGAGCAAGTAAGTGCCCTTCCATATGGTGTACTGCTACCGCAGGAATGCCTAAGCCCCAGGCCAGTGAGCGACCAATAGCCGCACCGGTCATTAGTGCACCGATCAAGCCAGGGCCTGAGGTATAAGCAATACCATCGAGGTCTTCCATGTTCAGACCAGCATCTTTTAGCGCCGCCCGTGTTAACGGTACTACACGGCGAATATGGTCGCGGGACGCTAACTCAGGCACCACGCCACCGTACTCGGCGTGCATTTTGACCTGGCTAAATAGTTGATGAGCCAATAAACCCTGTTCGGTATCGTAAACCGCTACTCCCGTCTCATCGCAGGATGACTCAATTCCCAGTACGCGCATGACTTTATCCGTTACTCCGTGTGAAGCGGTTCAGTATATAAGCTTTTCAGCTCTTTTCACCTGTAAAATTTTGGGTGCTTTGGTAAATTCTGCGATTTTTCAGGTAAAAATCGGTTTTTCAGAATGTTTGACCCCTAACCCACCCACGGTATTGTAACAGATAACATTGCATACGGAAAGGGCGGATATAACTTCCAACGATGAATAATGCTCAGGGAAGCTCCTGCTTTACACACCCATCCAGCTGATGCAAACTGCGCTTTAAACCCAACTCAGCTTTCGCAGCTTCATAACCCCAAACTTCGACCCCAACTGCGACGCGCTATTTAAAAAAGATTACTCAAGGTTAAGCTCTTCCTATGTCTGATAACACCGACCCTTCTATAGCACACCCCTTATTATCCACCACAAGTCAGCAACAACTGGATGCCTTGTGCCACAACCCTGTACGCCCCGGCAACCAGGTTAAACTATTGGCCAGCGGCGCTGAATCCTACCGCTACCGCTGGGAATTACTGGATAAAGCGAAAACCAGTATCCATATCGTGGCTTTCTCGATGATGCGCGATAAAACCAGTCTACGCTTGCGTGATGTTTTGCTGGAAAAATTAAACCAGGGTGTGGAAGTCAAACTGATTGTTGATGATGCCGTCATGTGGTCAACTTTCAGCGGCGGCATTGTGCGGGATCTGCAGCAGGCAGGCGCAAAGACCATTCGTTATCACAAATTATTTTTTAATCTTTTGCCGGATCTCAGCAAAGGCCATCCCTTTAAACAAGCCATCCGCATTTTTAAGCACAAACTAAAACGCCGCTTCCATGAAAAATACATGATCATTGACGGCACAGAGGTCATTCTCGGTGGTATTAACTGGGGCAATAAATACGCATTCGGTGGCATTGAGCCAAAGGCCTGGCGGGATTCTGATGCATTGCTTACCGGCCCGGTAGTGACTGATATTCAGCAGCAGTTTCACAAAGACTTTGATCGCTATAGTGTGATGGATCGTTATCTCGATAAAGATCTGGGCCATGCATTACCGGAACAGGAATCAGCCCATATTATCCCCGAAAATCATGCTACCGGTACTGAACAGGTGCGTTACGTCGCCCACAAACCTTATGATGATGATGAATTAGCGATGACCAATGCTTATCTGTACATCATTCGTCAGGCACAGGATTTTATCTACTGGGGTTGTCATGGTATCCGCCCGCCGAATGTTATCGCCGATGCGCTGGCTGAAGCTGTAGAGCGTGGCGTAGATGTGCGGCTGTATACTAATTCACAAAAATCCTCACAAACGTTAATGATGCGTGGCTTAGCTGGTTGGATGTACAAAGAAAGCAACCTCCATTTCCACGGCCTGCTAAGCAGAGGCATCCGGGTGTTTGAATGGCAGAAACCCGGTGCTTTCCATTCTAAAAATATGGCGGTTGATGATATATTTGCCTCTGTAGGTTCTTATAATATTGCCCGTGGTTCAGTCTTTCATCACACTGAAAGTAATATCTTCGTCACCGCTGGGCAATTTCCTATTGATGTGCGTAAACAGTTCGAAATCGATGAACAAGACTGTAAAGAAGTAAGAGCCGATGAAATCAGCTTGCCACCAAACAGTAGTAATCCATACCTCAGGAAACTAAATTATCGATACACCATGATA
>CALHAO010000276.1 GCA_937931765.1 uncultured Thiotrichaceae bacterium | reverse complement strand
TATTCACCCCGTCAACTCCCCCTTAAACGCCCGCTGCAACAGACTATTAAACAGCGATTCGGATTTTTCCAGACTGGCCTGGGCGGATTGTTTTTGTTGATCGATGGCTTCGATGTGTTGGGCGAATTGGTTTTGTAGCTCAACAGGTGGCTGAAGTACGGGGAATCGTCTTAATTGTGTTTTGTTGATAGAGGCGATACCTGTGGTTTGCTTGCCTGATTTGAGGAAATAACGCTTTCCATAATCACTTCCGCATAACCAGCTCAGGTAGAGTGGTGTGCTTTTTCCGTATGTCAGCCGTACGCGGAAAATATGATTTTGATGTATGCAGTTTTCTATTTCATTGTTCCAAACAGTGCCACGGCCTAACTTGTCTGGGTCGCCACCCTCAGTCAGCAATACATCTCCTTTCTGTAAGGCGAACTTAGCAATGTCAGCTGTTGTTCCTGGAACCGTTTTCACTTCATCGAGGTTTAAATAGCCAGCCTGTACATTCGCAACGCGCATGTAAGGAATTTCAAAAACGTCCTCTGTTTTCAGCTTACGGCCTTTTGTGACTCCTGATGCAATATCGGCAATGTTTTCTAGTTTGGTGTTTTTCCATCCCATCGGATTAGTAACAGGATCACCAAACATCTCCAAAAACAACGCCTGCCCAAGCCGTGTGTAATGCTCAATCAACTGCTGGTCTTTTTGCCTTAACTGATCCGCCGCATCCAGAATGGCGGCAATTTTTTGTTGTTCGGGTAGGGGAGGGAGAGGAATTTTTAGTTTTTTTAAACTTCTAATAGGTAGCTGCTTCAAAGCAGAGCCTGTCAGCCCAGACTCAATCTGAGTTTTCACTTCACTGGATTGAAAAATAAGTTTCAAGTACTTCGGTGAAAGGACTTTTTGATCAGGTCTTAACAAAACTAACTGTGCATTTATATTTGCATCATCCAGCCTTTCTGGAACGATTGCCGTATTGCCAATATTTCCTCGTGTCGTTAACAGCACATCCCCTGTTTTTACATGCCCTTTTTTAAGGGTTGCGTGAAGCTCTTCAGGAATATATTTGCAATCAGATACATCAATGGCTCCATTGATAATGTTTTTACCTGAAATAAAGTAAATGCCATCTTCGGTGAACTCTTTTGCCTTGGGGTATTTTGCAGAGTAATTACCATCTGCTATAAATAACGGAGCATCTTCTATGCTAATCAAAGGCCAACTCACGCCAACAACCCCTTCAAAACCCGCAAAGCCTCACCCCGCTCCACATCCAACGCCTCAATCTCAGCAATAATGGCCGCCGGAGGCGCATACTCCACCGCCTCATACACAATCTCCTTATACCGGTTAATGCTCAAATCCCAGTCATTATCCCGGATCTCCTCAAACGGCACCAAAAAACTCTGCTCAGTCCGCGCCCGCTCAGTCTCCAGATGACACTCCTTAAACCGCTGCACAATATCCGGAATATCATCCGCCTTAACCGGCGCACGCTTATCATCCAGACTAAACCCATCGGCCCGCATATCATAAAACCACACCGTATCCGTGCCGCCGTTATTCGTCTTAGTAAACACCAGCACCGCCGTACTCACCCCCGCATAAGGCTTAAACACCCCACTCGGCATAGAAATCACCGCCTCCAGCCGCTGCTGCTCAATCAGCGTCTGACGAATCTGCTTATGCGCACCCGAAGAACCAAACAACACCCCATCCGGAATAATCACCGCACACCGCCCGCCTATTTTCATCATCCGCAACATCAGCGCCAGAAACAGCAACTCCGTCTTTTTCGTCTTCACTGTCTTCAACAGCGACCCTTCCACACTGTCATAATCCAGCGAGCCTTTAAACGGCGGATTAGCCAGCACCAGACTGAACTCATCCCGCTGCCCCGCATTCGCCTCACTCAGCGAATCCAGCCCCAGCAACTGCGGATTCTCAATACCATGCAATTGCAGATTCATCGCCCCGATACGCAACATGGTGCTATCGAACTCAATCCCCGTGAACATCTCACTATTATAATGCTTGCGGAACCCCGGCTCATGGAACCAATCCGCATGATGCTCATGCACATACTCACTGGCCGCCACCAAAAATCCGGCAGACCCACAAGACGGATCACAAATCGTATCGTCCTGCGTCGGCTCCATCATCTCCACCATCATCTTGATAATATGGCGCGGCGTGCGGAACTGGCCGTTGGTTCCGGCGCTGGCGATTTTCGACAGCAGATACTCGTACAAATCACCCTTGGTATCGCGGTCATCCATTTGGATTTTGGCGATCATCTGCACCACCTGATCCAGCAGCTTCGGTGTCGGGATCATAAAGGTCGCACCCTTCATATACTTCGCAAACACCCCCACCTCAGCGCCCAACTGCTTCATAAACTCAAACGCGGTGAGATTGTCGATGCTGGCCTGTGGCTGGGTGAACAACGCGAATAAAGTATCAGGATCTTCGTTCTTAAAACTGCTCCAGCGCAGTTTCTTATGCGCGGGGCTATAAATGGCATTGCTCAGCGGAATACCCATCATATTCGCCTTTTTCTCCTCCAACTGCTGATTCTCATCCAGCCGCCGCAGGAATAATAAAAAGGTAAATTGCTCAATCACCGTGAGAGGATTAGAGATGCCGCCCGTCCAGAATGCTTCCCAGATTTTATCGACTTGATTCTTCAGTTCGCCAGTGATCATTGTTTGCCTTTATATGAGAGGGTTTGTTTGCTTTTCCGCCGTCCAGATCATACCCTACTTTCCTCCGGAAAATGAGACAAAGGAAGCACCATGACCACGCCCGTGATTGACCAAGCTGTAGCTGATTTTGAAGCACCCATGACTTCAGAGAAAACCTTTCGCCTGTCTGATTATCAGGGCAAAAATGTCATCCTGTATTTCTACCCTAAAGACAGCACACCCGGCTGCACCACAGAAGGGCAGGAGTTCCGTGATGCTTATGTGGAGTTTCAGGCGCTGGATACGGAGATCTTTGGTATTTCCCGCGATAGTCTGAAGATGCATGAAAACTTCAAAGCCAAGCAATCATTTCCATTTGAACTAATATCAGACAAAGACGAAGCCGTTTGTAACCTGTTTGATGTCATCAAAATGAAAAATATGTACGGTAAACAGGTGAGGGGCATTGAACGCAGTACCTTTATTATTGATAAGAGCGGTAAGCTGGTGCACGAATGGCGCAAGCTTAGAGTGAAGAGCCATGTTGCGGAAGTGCTGGAAACAGTTAAAGAACTTTAAGAACTTAACCTTGTGATGTTTAGCAAATATTAACTGAAAACGTACGCTGTAATACCCCCATCCCCGACCCTTACCCCCACACAGGGGGGAAGGGAGACAAGCTCATGGTGAGACATTGTCACTGGCACGGTTAAACTCCCTGCCCCCCTTTGTGGGGGAAGGGCTGGGGATGGGGGGAGGTGCGGAGTACGTTTAGATATGATCTTTGTTGAATATTTACTTTAATAATACGAAAAATACCTATGACCAAAACAGATCCGTTAAATAATTCACAAAAGAAAATCCTCGTACTTGATACTAATGTGCTGATGCACGACCCCACCTCGCTATTCCGTTTCCAGGAGCATGATGTCTTTCTGCCGATGGTAGTGTTGGAAGAGTTGGATAAAGGCAAGAAGGGTTTGTCTGATGTGGCGCGTAATGTACGCCAGGTCAGTCGTTTTCTGGATGACTTGATTAAGGCTGAAGAAGACCAGTCATTGGCTCACGGTGTGTCGCTGGATGCTAATCATATTTTCAGCAATGGCGTAGAGCATGGTCGTTTGTACTTCCAGACTGAGGCGATTGCTAACAAGCTGCCACCGAATTTACCGGGTGATTCGCCGGATAATACCATTCTGGGCGTGGCGATTTACCTGCGTGATAAGCACGCGGATCGTGATGTCATTCTGGTGTCGAAGGACATTAATCTGCGCATTAAGGCCAATATTGTCGGTGTTAAAGCAGAGGATTATTTTAATGATCAGGTACTGGATGATGCTGATCTGTTGCCGCCTGGTTTTCATGAACTGCCGGAAGATTTCTGGGATACACACGGCAAGGGTGTCGAGTCATGGCAGGAAGAGGCGCGTACTTTCTACCGTATCCACGGCCCGCTGGCGAGTGAGTGGCGGCCCGGTGAGTTTCTGTATGAAGATGATGAGCATGGCATTCATTCTATTGTGCGTAAGAAGGAAAATGATCACGCTGTCATAGAAACCATCAAAGATTTCACCGAACAACGCCATGCCATTTGGGGTATTACAGCGCGTAATGTGGAGCAGAATTTCGCCTTTAATTTATTGATGGACCCGGAAATTGATATGGTCACCTTATTGGGTGTGGCCGGAACCGGTAAGACGCTGCTGACGCTGGCGGCGGGTTTGGCGCAGGCGCTGGAAAGTCAGTTGTATAAAGAAATCATTATGACGCGGGTCACTGTGCCGGTGGGTGAAGATATTGGTTTCCTACCTGGCACGGAAGAAGAGAAAATGGCTCCGTGGATGGGGGCGCTGATGGATAATCTGGAGGTGCTGACGCAGCCTGATGAGGGTGGAAAGTGGGGCCGGACGGCGACTGATGAATTTTTGATGAGTAAGATCAAGGTCAAGTCGATGAATTTCATGCGTGGCCGTACTTTCCTGAATCGCTATATTATTATTGATGAAGCTCAGAACCTGACGCCGAAACAGATGAAAACGCTGATTACACGCGCCGGGCCAGGTACTAAGGTGGTGTGTCTGGGGAATTTAGCGCAGATTGATACGCCTTACCTGACCGAGACCTCTTCAGGCCTGACTTATGTGGTGGATCGGTTTAAAGATTGGGAACACAGCGGGCATATTACTCTGCAACGCGGTGAGCGTTCGCGCTTAGCTGATTTTGCTTCGGACTATTTGTAGTAAATTTAATAATAAGTGATGAGCAATTATTGAGTGAGCACATTTAATTTATTTATACTCCTGTTCACCCTGATGGCCACCATTACCCTGGCCATCAGTGGTGTATTACAGGCGGCGCGGGCGGAAATGGACTTTTTCGGTGCTGTGGTTCTGGCCTGCGTTTGTGCACTGGGTGGCGGCAGTTTGCGCGATTTATTGATCGGTGCCACGCCGGTATTCTGGACTAAAGATTTAACCTACCTTGCCACCATTTTACCGACCACGGTGCTGACCATTATTGCGGTGCAATTTATTACACCCGGTCAAGGTACGCGGCGGCGCTATCTGGATGTCGCGGATGCGTTAGGTCTGGCGTTGTTTGCTATTCTGGGGGCACAAAAAACCCTACACATGGGGCTTTCAGAGCCGGTGGCGGTGGTAATGGGCGCAATCACCGGCATCGCGGGTGGCATGATTCGTGATGTGCTCAGTCAATCCGTGCCCTTTGTGCTGCGCGGTGATGTTTATGCCAGCGCTGCGATTATTGGCATCATTGCTTACACCATCCTGCGCTTATTTTTTGGCGAAGTCCCCGCTATGCTTTGTGGCATGGCTATTATTGTGTTTATCCGGCTGGCAGCTTTGTACTGGGGGCTGACTGTACCGAGCCTCAAAAAACACCAATAGCGTTGTTGTTACCACTCCCTTCATTAATCAGTCATAAACATATTTTATTCATGTTGGGTTATTGTGGGCAAATTTAGAATTCCTCCAGAGTGAAGAACTTAACTAATAATTAATGCGTTGGGGATTTTAAAGGGCTAATAATGAAAAAAATAATTGGAATAAGAAGTTTGGCGTTAACCTGTTGTGCAGTAGGGGTGCTGACATCATCAGGGCAGGTTTGGGCAATTGATAACTGTACGCAGATCACGGTGCAGAATGAGACGGACGTTGACTCAGTGGCGGATGATAAAACCGGTGCTGACGCTGCTACAACATTTAATAATATTCTGGCGGCTTATAATGCTGACCCGGATGATACTGTTTCTCAGGCTAATGATGATGAAGATTGTGCAGCATTAACCGTTGTCTATCGTGATTTTGGTGATGCGCCGGATGATTACGGTACGCTGGATGCCAGTGGCGCAGGTGCGCAGCATCAGGTTGTGGCGGGGCTTAGGTTGGGTGAGTTGATTGATGAAGAGCTAAACGGCGTTCCAAGCGCAGCAGCGGATGGTGATGATGTTGCTGGTGTTGCTCCGCCAATCTCTGATGAAGATGGTGTCGTTATTCCGGTACTCATTGCCGGTCAGGCCAGCCCGGTGATCACCGTCACACCTTATAATGCTACGGGTGCTGAGGCTTATGTCGCTTGTTGGATTGACTATAATGGCAACAAAGCCTTTGATAACAATGAATATGCGACCACCGTTAACCCGGTTCCGGCGGGTTTCAACGCTCCTTCGACTGTTGCGGGCACGCCCGATACTTTGACTATTACTATGCCTCCCGTGCCAGCTGGTGTGCCTACCGCAGATGCGCTGGGTACTGGTGTTGATAGTTATGCCCGTTGTCGTTTAAGTAATATTGCGCCTACTGCAGATGATGCGGCGGGTGTTCTGGCTGACGCAAACGGCATCTCTGACGGTGAGGTTGAGGATTATCCCGTTGACTTCGTCGCCGAGGTTATCTTCGATCTGGCGCTGCAGAAGACAACAGAGCAGATTGTTTCGCTTAAGCCGGGTGATCCTGTGACATTCGATATTAAGGTCATCAACCAAGGTACGACAGATGCAGAAAATATTGTTATCACTGATTATATCCCGACAGGACTGACGCTGGCCGATGGTGAGAACGGCACCGATGTGTGGGATGTAACCAGTAATGTAGCAACGCTGAAGGCAGCCAGTGAATTTGACCTGGCGTCAGGCGCAGAGGCTATCGTTAAAATTACGTTCACGGTTGATGAGGACATTGACTTTAGCACCAACAATCCGGCCATGC
Organism: uncultured Thiotrichaceae bacterium; assembly: GCA_937931765.1. Lineage (GTDB taxonomy): Bacteria > Pseudomonadota > Gammaproteobacteria > Thiotrichales > Thiotrichaceae > Thiolinea. The sequence goes on along the minus strand of CALHAO010000276.1, from coordinate 8,786 downwards.
TGACTAATACAGCAGAAATCAGTGCTGCAGATGGTGTTGGCACCGATGCCAATGGCCAGCCATTGGTTGATAGAGATTCAACACCGGATGCATCTAATGCTGAAGATCCTGTTGTCGATGATGAAATCAACGATGATGCGAAAAACGGTGTGGATGACCCGAATAATATCGATGGTCAAATTGATGAGGATGATCACGACATCGCCAGCATTACTGTTGAGCCATTGGTGGATCTTGAATTGTCCAAGCAGGTGATGAATAAAGCGGGCACCGCCGCCATTACTGAAGCTTATCGTGGTGATGAAATTATGTATGTGCTGACTGTGACGAATAAAGGCCCAAGTGCTGCAACCGGTGTGGTTATCAACGATCTGCTGCCAGCGGGCGTGACTTATAGCAGCCATACTGCAGCTGGCACTACGACTTATGCTGCCGATAATACTAATGGCAACCAGGGCGACTGGGTGATTGGTGATCTTGCTGATGATGAGACTGTGGTCTTGAATATCATAGTCACGATTGACTGATACTTGGCAGTCTAAGCAACAAATCTGTGAGTCAATAAGAAAAGGGTTGGCAATTATTGTCAGCCCTTTTTGGTGGCGGAGTGTTAACTATAAAGCACTTCTATTTAAGCTGCCCCAGCATACCTAAAATCCCCGCACCACGATCTTCAGCTACTTCAGTGATTCCTCTGATTTCACGACTCCTGCGAATCAGGTTTTCAATCAGGGGCATCAGAATCATCTCAACGGCTGATAACATTTGTGAGCCGGGTATCACCATCGTGTCACGCCTTGACATCACAGCACCCGGAATGCGGTGCAGCAGATCAACTATATTCATCTGATCAATCACTTTCTGGAAATGAATCACCAGCATGCATTCATCTTCTGTTGGCAGGCTGTCAAAATCAAACGGGTTTGAGGTATCGACAGCGGGTATGAGCTGGAAGTTGATGTGCGTGCGGGTGAACTGGGGTGTCATGTGCTTGGCGTAATCAGCCATGCGTTCCAGTGTCATTTCTTTAATTTCTGCTTCCGAATAACCCCGGCGCAGGTCGCGTTCTCTGCGTCGCATCCATTCCAGGTTGACGCTGGGAGCCGCGCCAACCAGTAAGTCAGGGTACTGAGATAAATCGATGTCACCATCAATCATCGCGCCATTTAGGCCACGATAGAGCAGCAGGTCGCTGTCCAGGTCAAGGTCTTCCCAAGGCGTAAATGTACCGGCAGTCTGGCCAAATCGGCGGGCGACTTCCTCTGAATGCAGGTAATAACGAAACTTACCGCCGCCAGTGGCCGCATACTCAAAAAACATGCTTTCCAGTTTATCCAGATGGTTTCCTTCCGGCCCGAAGTGACTCAGGGAGCGGCCTTCAGCATGTGCTGCTTTTACGGCTTCACGCATTGCTGCGCGTTCAAAGCGATGGAAGCCACTGCCGGGAATGTAGACAGCTTTAATGCGTTCGCGATAAAAAATGCGCTGCAGTGCCTGGGTGATGGATGTGGAGCTATGATCAGATGCACCGGTAATGGCGACAATGGGAAATTCAGCAGACAATGGAAAGACCTCCTCAAACATGACAGCCTCAGGGTAGCTGTTGGCCGTTGACAGGTCTATCTCTCTTAAGGTGAAACCGTAGGTCTATCGCCCGCCAAAAGAGATAAGCCGTTGCACTATGAGTCACAAGACGTTGGATGGGTAGCATCCTAAATGTGTTACTTCAGCTTTACTTGGTTATACTGCCTGTTAAATTACAAACACAGCATAGTGAAATAATCATGAGCCAATATTGGAACCCTTTTATACACACGCTGGAGCCTTATGTGCCGGGTGAACAGCCGAAAGGTCAGCGTTATATTAAGCTGAATACGAATGAGTGCCCTTATCCGGCATCACCAAAAGCGCTGGCCGCGATAGCGCAGGCGGGTGGCGCATCATTGCGCCTTTACTCTGATCCGGGGGCGACTGAGTTAAAAGAAGCGGTGGCTGACTATTATGGCGTCGGCACGGATAATGTTTTTGTCGGCAATGGTTCCGATGAGGTGCTGGCGCATGTGTTCCGTGGTTTATTGAAGCATGACAAGCCGTTATTGTTTCCGGATTTATCTTATGGCTTCTATCCGGTGTATCGGCAGTTTTTTGATATTGAGGCCGTTGAAATACCGTTGCGTGAAGATTTCAGTATTCACCCGGATGATTATCAACAGGAAAACGGCGGTATTATTATCGCCAACCCCAATGCACCGACCGGACTAGCTTTGGGGCTGGCTGATATTGAGCTGCTGGTGAGCAGAAATAAAGATTCAGTAGTCGTCATTGATGAGGCCTATGTTGATTTTGGTGCTGAGTCGGCGATTGCCTTGGTAAATAAATACCCGAACCTGTTGGTCGTACAGACTTTTTCCAAGTCACGTTCACTGGCTGGTTTGCGCGTAGGTATTGCGGTGGGCGATAAGGCGTTGATTGAAGGCCTGGAGCGTATTAAAAATTCATTTCATCCTTATACGCTGGGGCGGATGGATATTGCTGGTGCTGCCGCTGCCATGCGTGACCGTGAACATTTAGAGCAGGTCTGCCAGAAGGTGATTACCACCCGTGAGCATAGCGCCAAACGTTTGCAGGCATTGGGCTTTACGGTATTACCGTCCAAAACCAATTTTCTGTTTGCCCGCCCGCCGCAAGGTAATGCCGAACAGCTTTATTTAGTGTTAAAGGACGCAGGCATTCTGGTGCGGTATTTTAGTAAGCCAAGAATCAACGAGTATTTGCGCATTACGATAGGTACTGATGAGGAAATGGCGGTGTTTTTTGAAAAAGTGCAGCTGTTTATCGACGGAGCTTTACAGGGGCAGGCAAATGGTTGATTTGTTGGAACTGGAATCTTATACGAACAACTTGTTGGATATAAAGCGCTTTCGTGATTATGCGCCGAATGGCTTGCAGGTTGAAGGGAAGTCTGAGGTAAAAACTATTGTCACCGGTGTGACGGCCAGTCAGAAGTTACTGGATGCGGCGGTTGAGGCAGGGGCGGATGCTGTTATCGTACACCACGGTTATTTCTGGAAAAATGAAAGCCCGGTGATCCGTGGCATGAAAAAACGCCGGATAATGACATTGCTCAAGCACAATATTAGTTTGTTTGGGTATCATTTACCGTTGGATGCTCATCCTGAGTTGGGAAATAATGCCCGCTTAGGTGCTTTGCTGGGTATCAGTAGTGAAGGTGTGATGGACGAACGTGAGCTACAGAGTGTTGGCAATATTGGCACCTTGGCAGATGCCTTATCACTGGAAGCTTTTGGCGAGCGGGTAGGGCAGGTGCTGCAACGCAAACCTTTATTAGTGAGTGGCGGTGATCATCCGATCCGGCGCATTGCCTGGTGTACCGGTGGTGCACAGGGCTATATCGATAAGGCTCATGAGCTGGGTGCAGATGCTTACCTTAGTGGTGAGGTGTCGGAAAACACGGTACACAGTGCGCGTGAAAATGGTATTCATTATATTGCTGCCGGGCATCATGCCACAGAGCGCTACGGTGTTCAGGCGCTGGGCGAACACTTGGCAGGGCACCTTGGTTTGAAGCATATTCATATAGATATGGATAACCCAGCGTAAGGTTGTGCATGTAGTGACTAAACCCGCAAGCATGAAAGTCTGCGTTCACAGTGAGATTACCTCAATAGCCGCTGAATTTATGCTATTATCGCCGCCGGAATGTTTAATGCTTCGGTGCAGCAACTAATCGTCATTGCTCAAATGAGCAGGGCTTGATTTTGTTTAATCTGCTTGATTTTAGCGTGTAAGTCAGACATTCTTACGGGTTTTTCAGGGTTTGCTAATAGACCTGCTGAAAAATGCTATGTTCGGGGCTGAATAGTGGCTATCCGATGTGGCTGAGCATGTAATAGCATGCGATGTAAAAAATGTTACAAATGATTTTTGTTTCCTGCTGCTATATCAATAATATAGAGCAGGAAATGGCACAAGTTTTGATTATTTTGGGAGTGAGCTAACGATGGCAAATTCTGGAGTAGATAAAAACCGTCGCCGGTTCCTGGTCGCGGCTACCTCGGTAGTTGGCGCAGGCGGGGTGGCAGCGGTTGCAACTACTTTTCTTTCATCGATGTCTCCCAGTGCACGTGCTCTTGCAGCCGGTGCACCGGTAGAATTCAATGTCAGTAAAGCAGAACCCGGACAGCAGTTAAAAACTGTCTGGCAAGGTAAACCCGTTTGGGTAGTGAATCGTACTGAACAAATGTTGGCAGATTTGCCAGCAATGAACAGTCGTTTAAAAGATCCGGATTCGGATGTCCTGTCACAGCAACCTGAGTACGCTAAGAACCCACACCGTTCGCGCAAGCCACAATATCTGGTTTTGGTGGGTATTTGTACGCATTTGGGTTGTTCGCCGACTTACCGTCCGGAAGTAGCGCCTGCTGATTTGGGTGCTGATTGGAAAGGTGGTTGGTATTGTGCCTGTCACGGTTCACGCTTCGATCTGGCTGGGCGTGTATTCCAAAATGTCCCGGCGGGTACTAATATGGAAGTGCCTCCGCATTATTTTAAGGATGATGTGACTCTGTTAATTGGCGAAAGTGGAGGAGCAGCATAATGGCTGAACGTCCCGAACATAATTACACCGGTTTTTTAGGGTGGGTCGAAGATCGTTTCCCCGCAATGGAAACCTGGAATCACCACGTGGCGCAATATTACGCGCCAAAAAACTTTAACTTCTGGTATTTCTTTGGCTCATTGGCCATGGTGGTACTGGCAATCCAGATTTTCTCTGGTTTGTTTCTGGCTTTTCACTACAAGCCTGATGCGGCGCTGGCTTTCGCTTCAGTAGAGTACATCATGCGTGATGTGCCGGGTGGCTGGTTTATCCGCTATATGCACTCTACGGGTGCTTCGGCCTTCTTTGTGGTCGTCTATCTGCATATGTTCCGCGCCTTAATATACGGTTCTTACAAAGGTAAACGTGAACTGTTGTGGCTGATCGGAATGGTTATCTATGTGGCGCTGATGGCGACCGCATTTATGGGTTACCTGCTGCCATGGGGACAAATGTCTTACTGGGGTGCTCAGGTAATTATCAACCTGTTTAACACTATTCCTGTGGTGGGTAATGACCTGTCGATCTGGATTCGTGGTGACTTCGTACTGGGTGATGCGACGCTGAACCGTTTCTTTGCGCTGCACTTCTTTATCCCGTCACTAATTTTGCCTGCACTGGTGTTTGTACACATGGTTGCTTTGCACACTGTGGGTTCTAATAATCCTGATGGTGTTGAAATTAAGCAAGGCCCGAAAGGTAATCGCTGGAGCGATACTGCACCTAAAGATGGTATTCCTTTCCACCCTTACTACACAGTAAAAGATATTGTGGGCTTGGTGGTTTTCCTGTTCGGTTTCTTTGCTATCGTTTTCTTCGCACCCGAAATGGGCGGTTATTTCCTCGAAAAACCTAACTTTGAGCCTGCGAATGCACTGAAAACACCTGAGCACATTGCGCCTGTCTGGTACTTCACACCTTTCTATACTGTATTGCGTGCGATTCCTGACCCGTGGTGGGGCACAGTAGCTATGTTTGCTGCGATTATCGTATTGTTCTTCCTGCCCTGGTTGGATCGTAACCCGGTTAAATCCTGGCGTTATCGTAACCTTGCGCACAAGATGAACCTGCTCATTTTTGCACTGGTGTTTGTGATTCTTGGCTGGATGGGTGTTGAAGCTGTTACTCCTGTGTACAAAGAATTAGGTACACGGATGACGCAAATTTACTTCCTGTTCTTCGTTGTGTTGTGGCTGCATAGCTATCCGAAACAGATCAACTATGTGAAATGGTTCGGTATCCTGCTGGGTATTGTTATCTTGTATGACATTGTCTTCCGCTACAATTCAGAAGCAGCAGATGAAGCATCACAGCTGATTAAGCAGTTCCCGTTAATTGTGATTTATTTAGGACTAACTTTGTTACTGCCAGCCTTCAAGCCACGCTTTAACGAAGAAAAAGCAGTTCCTGACCGCGTTACAGGATGAGGTTAGACAACATGAAAAAATTTATTGTAAGTGTAATGTTTGCCCTCAGTGCTGCCGTATTACCATTTTCTGGTGCAATGGCTGCAGGTGGTAATGTGGCGCTGGAAAGTGCGAATGCTAATATCCATGACAAGTCCAGCCTGCAACGGGGAGCGAAGTATTTCGTTAACTATTGCATGGGTTGTCATTCCGCTGCTTTCAGTCGTTACAACCGTGTTGCGCTGGATCTGGGGCTAACGGATGATCAGGTAAGAGATAATCTGATTTTTACCCGTACTGATGGCAATCCTACTAAAGTAGGCGAGCTGATGAAGAACGGTATGACCAGTAAATATGGTGAGGCTGCTTTTGGTGCAGCACCACCGGATTTATCCTTGGTAGGCCGTTCGCGTGGTGAAGACTGGATTTATAGCTTTTTGAAAGCATTCTATGTCGACCCTTCCCGTCCGTTAGGCGTAAATAATACGGTGTTCGAGAATGCCGGTATGCCTCATGTATTGTGGGAATTACAGGGCTGGCAGGCAGCAGAAACACACGATGATGGTCAGGGTCATGTGACTAAAGAACTGAAATTAGTGGAGCAAGGTTCCAAGTCGCCCGCTGAGTACGATCAGGTAGTACGTGATATTACTAACTTCCTGGTTTATGTGGCTGAGCCTGCGCAATTACACCGCAAGAGTATTGGTGTTTGGGTGCTATTGTTCCTGGTATTCTTCGGTATCATTGCGTACTTCCTGAAGAAAGAATACTGGAAGGATGTTCATTAATTCCTTTTTAGTATAACCTCATAAGGCTACTCTGCTGATTTTCAGCGGGGTAGCTTTTTTTATTTGTACAGCGAGAGTTTTTCCTTAATTATGGCTTCTATTTCCAGTCGACGTTCTGTTATGACCCTTTTTTCCTCGCAAGATTGCGCCGATAGTCATCGTGTGCGAATCGTGTTGGCGGAAAAGGATATTACTGTAGATATTCTGAATGTTAATCCGGATGATAAGCCAGAGGATCTGGCTGAACTGAATCCCTATAATACAACGCCCACACTGATTGATCGTGACTTGGTGTTGTACGATGCCCGTATTATTATGGAGTATCTGGATGAGCGTTTTCCTCATCCGCCGTTAATGCCGGTTGATCCTGTTACCCGTGCGCATTCACGGCTGGCTTTGTATCGTATTGAAAGAGATTGGTTCTCTTTGGTCGAAGATATTGAGAGTGGTGATGACAAGCGGTCAGCACCAGCGCGGGCTATTTTGCGTGAAAGCGTATTGGGCGCTGCTGAAGTATTTGCCATCAAACCTTATTTTCTGAGTGATGACTATACTTTGGTCGATTGTACAATTGCACCAGTCTTGTGGCGTTTACCTAAGTACGGCATTGATGTACCTGAAAAAGCTGGTAAGCCAATCCTGCAATACATGGATCGTGTTTTTTCACGTGAGGGCTTTCAGGCTTCTCTTAGCAAGATGGAAAAGGCTATCCGCCCATGAGTGATATGAGTCCCAAGCGCCCTTATCTGTTGCGTGCATTCTACGACTGGATCGTGGATAACAATATGACACCGCATATTCTGGTAAATGCTGAGGCTGAAGACGTTAATGTGCCACGCCAGCACGTTAACGATGGCAAGATTGTCCTGAACATTAGCCCGTCAGCTATTCAGGATTTTATGGTGGATAACGAGGCACTGAGTTTCAGTGCCCGTTTTGGTGGCGTGTCATTTTATATTTATTGCCCGATGTACTCCATTGAGGCCTTATATGCACGTGAAGCACCAACTGAAGGCGTTAGTTTTTCAGCTGATGAATATGAAGGTGTTGCGTCCGCACCGGTTGCACCTAAAGCTAAAGGTGCCGGACTTAAAGCAGTATCTGCACCAGGGCTAGCTGCTGTTAGTGATATTTCAGCTGCTAAGTCACCGGATGAAGCTGCTGTGACCGACACTGATTCCGATGATGACGGTGGGCATGATGACAAGCCACCACCCCGGAAGCGTCCCTCGCTTCGGGTTATCAAATAAGGCAGGTCAGATGATTTCAATGATCGCTGCCATGACGCCTGAGCGGGTGATTGGCTGCGATGGTGACATGCCTTGGCATCTGCCAGCCGACTTGGCTTGGTTTAAACGTAACACACTTAGTAAGCCAATACTCATGGGGCGCAAAACCTGGGAGTCTATTGGCTCTAAGCCGCTGCCTAATCGGAAGAATATTATTATTAGTCGAAATAATGACTTAGCTAATAATGGTGCAGAGTTGGCTGACTCGCCTGATCGGGCATTGAGCCTGGTTAAAGATAGCGCTGAAGTGATGATTGTTGGTGGCGCACAAATTTATTCGCATTTTCTCCCGCAAGCTGATCGATTGTATATTACGCTTATCCATGCGAGTGTGGACGGCGATAGTTGGTTTCCCCGATATGATCATTTGAAATGGCAGCAATCTTTTGTTGATGAGCGTGCTGCTGATGACAAGAATGCATATGATTGTACTTTCATGATTCTGAATCGCCTCAGTTAGGATAATGTGTTGACAGGGAGTCGTTTTGGAACGTTTACTAATTCGTAATGCGCAGATTGTGAATGAGGGGTGCATCACTGAAGGTGATGTGCTGATTGAACAAGGACGCATTTCAGCTATCGGTTCTGCCTCTGCAGTCGGCCTTAAAGATTCCCAGATTATTGATGCAGCCGGTAAGTTTCTATTACCTGGCATGATTGATAATTATGTCCACTTTCGTGAGCC
>CALHAO010000275.1 GCA_937931765.1 uncultured Thiotrichaceae bacterium | reverse complement strand
AATGATAGGAGGCCCTTGCTCATGACAAAGCGCATGGCTGGAAAAGCAGCTAAATACGAAGCGCCTCCTTTAAGCTCGGATGACGGAATTGTCGATATTCCGGCCGTTGTTCCTGACACTATGAAAGGAGCTGGGCCGTTTATTTCTAAGCCTGAGTTTCAAAAGCCCATGAATTTTCCTGACGGAATTGAGCAGGATGACGACGGCAATTGGTCTCTTATTCCAAATTGGAAAGAAGAGGCTTTAAACAAATTAGATGATTTGCGTGGGCGTTATCGCTCCTTGCAGGTCTATTTGGATATCTGTGTTAAGTGTGGTGCTTGTACCGATAAGTGTCACTACTATCTCGGCTCATCAGACCCTAAGAATATGCCAGTGGCGCGACAAGATTTACTGCGCAAAGTCTACCGTCGTTATTTCACCTTTGCGGGAAAGTACTTCCCTAAATTGGTCGGCGCGGTTGATCTGACTGAAGAAGTGATTGATGACTGGTATAACTATTATCACCAGTGTTCTCAGTGTCGCCGTTGTTCTGTATTTTGCCCGTATGGTATTGATACAGCTGAGATTTCAATGGCGGCGCGTGAGATTCTCGATCATATCGGGCGTGGCTCTAAGTACAACAATGAAATCATCGGTAAGGTTTTTAAGATTGGTAATAACCTCGGTCTGCCCGGTCGTGCTTTAGAAGACACGTTGGAAGGTCTGGAAGAAGATGTTGAAGATGATACCGGCTTCAAGGTTCGTTTTCCGCTGGATGAAGTGGGCGCTGATGTTCTTTTGATCACGCCATCGGCTGACTTTTTTGCCGAGCCGCACGTTGATGGTCTGATGGGTTATGCCAAAGTATTTCATGAGGCAGGCATTAGCTGGACGCTGAGTTCGCATGCTTCTGAGGGTGCTAACTTCGGTATGTTCGTGGGTTCTTACGAGAACATGCGCTCAATCTCGATGCGCATTCGTGAAGCCGCTGAACAGCTGAAAGTAAAGCGTATTGTCTTTGGTGAGTGTGGCCACGCATGGCGCGTGGGTTATAGCTTCCTGAATACACTGGCCGGGCCGTTTGATTTTCTGGATCAGAAGTATCCGGTGCCACAGCATATTCTTGATGTGACCTGGGGCTTGATTCAGGACGGCAAGCTGGAACTGAATCCGGCAGAAAACGATGACATGGTGCTGACCTTCCATGATTCCTGCAATGTGGCGCGTGGTAGTCGTATTGGTGATCATCCGGGTAGTCAGTTCGATATTCCACGCAGTGTTATTAAAGCTGTATGTAATAACTTTTATGACATGCCGAAAGATACCATTCATGACGCAACGTACTGTTGCGGCGGCGGCGGCGGTTTGCTGACCGATGACCTGATGGAATTGCGGGTTAAAGGTGCGCAGCCACGCATGGAAGCATTGAAATATGTCACGGAGCAAGAGGGCGTAACCCACATGGCAGCGATCTGTGCGATTTGTAAGTCACAGTTCACCAAGGTTATCCCGTATTACGGTTTCAGCATGGATCAGATTGTCAGTGTTCATCAGTTGGTGAGTAATGCACTGGTGATGAAGCGCGAAGTATCTGTGCAAGCTCGTCCGGATGAAGACGACGATGATGATTGATTTGGGACGCACTCTGTAGCATTCCCCCCATCCCCAGCCCTTACCCCCACAAAGGGGGGAAGGGAGCTTAGCATCAGTTTTGAATAACAATCAGGCTGTGCTGGCAAGGTCGTATCGGCTCCTTCCTCCCCTTGTGGGGGAAGGCTGGGATGGGGGGTAAGCTACGAAGCACGTTAAGGTATGATTTTTTGAAAATCACCTAAGAATTTTTAGTATTAATTTGATGACTTGGTATCTTCCGGGTCTCTGATAGGAGAATAGGCATGGCAGCAGCACCTGACGATAAGAATTTGAAAAGTCATACCTTCCGCCGTTATGAAGACGGTGTTCACACGTGGGACAGTATGCATGACCAGATATTCCTTGAGGATACCAGTTATAAATGTCCAACTTATGTCCATAAGACACCACCTTGTCAGGGTAGTTGTCCTTCCGGTGAAGATATTCGTGGCTGGTTGCAGATTGTTAAAGGTATAGAAAAAGCGCCTGCTGATATGAGTATGCAGGAGTATGCTTTCCGCCGCTCAACCACTGCCAATCCTTTCCCGTCGATGATGGGCCGTGTTTGTCCCGCACCTTGTGAGGATGGTTGTAACCGTAATGATGTTGATGATTTTGTTGGTATCAATGCGGTTGAGCAATATATCGGTGACAGTGCGATTGCGATGGGTTTCAAATTTGATGCGCCCAGCGAAATGTCAGGTAAGAAGATTGCCATTATCGGTGGCGGGCCTGCGGGTTTATCAGCGGCTTATCAGTTACGTCTGATGGGGCATGCTTCAACGATTTTTGAAAAACTACCGGAGCTGGGCGGCATGTTCCGCTACGGTATTCCGGGTTACCGTGTGCCGCGTGACAAGCTGGGTGCTGAGATCGACCGTATTATTGATATGGGTGAGATCGAAGTACGCTGCAACACGGTGGTCGGTGATAATGTTCAAGTCGCTGATCTGGAAAAGAATTATGACGCCATTCTGTGGGCAGTAGGCTGCTGGAATGGTCGTGGTTTGTTTGTGGACAAATTTGATGAAACACCTAACTGCATTAGTGCGGTGGGTTTTCTTGAGGCATTCAATCTTGGCACCATGAAATACACTGCGCCGAAAGTGGTGTGTGTGGGGGGTGGTGATACCTCTATTGATGTGGTGTCTGTTTCGCGCCGTATTGGTACGCTGGCTGATTATCAGGAAAACCCTGAAGATGCTGCGACTGGTCAATTGACACATGATGATGTGACTGAGAAAGCGCCTTCAACAGTAACG
>CALHAO010000274.1 GCA_937931765.1 uncultured Thiotrichaceae bacterium | reverse complement strand
AAGGGGGAAACCTTCCAGTAAGACCACGCTTTGTCTGGAGGGCACTCCCCTTTGAAAAAGGGGAGACGGAGGGGATTTGCTTGTGACTGTGCAGGCGATTATGGATTTAACCCCACCCACCCAAACGGCAAAGCCAACGTCCCGGCTCCAATCCCCTGCTCAGCCAAAGCCCGAATCGATCCCGACGTATAATCAGTTCCCACCACCAACTCGTCCCAAACCTGATTCACTTCTGTCTGTATGCCACCAATCATCCCAGCATCACCCCGATTATCCCAACCCGACACAAACAATTCAGGCTGCGCATTAGCAGGCACAGGAACAGCACCCGACGCTCCCAGCCCATTCAGCCACGCAAAATCAGGACACATACCCTGATAAACTTTCAGTCCCGTCTCAGTATTATTCCGGCATAATGCTTCAAAATAAGCCTTGTCACCCGAGCTATCTTTACAAGAGGATGTCCAGCCGCGTGCAGTCATATCCAGCACCAGTTCAGGCGATATATTCACCCCGGTACAGCCTGGCATATTGTATAAAACCATTTCTATGTTCGTAGCATCACGCTGCGCACCAAAATGGCGTAATAATGCGGCGTCCTCAGTGGCTTTTACATAGTAGGGCGTTACGGTGACAAAGAACTCAGCCCCCAGTGTTTCCAATAATTTAATACGTTCAATTGCGCGTGCGGTGGAGGGTTCCAGCACACCACAAAGCACTGGGTAATCCTTGGGTGCTGCTTCCAGTGCAGTGGCGATAACCACCTCATAATCTGCAGCTGTCAGGATAGACCCCAGTCCTGCTGTGCCTCCCATAAACAAGGCGCTGGCTCCGCCATCAATCAACTTAGTGATTAGTGCTTTGAGCGCCGGAATATCAACTTGCTGATTTTCTGTTAGCGGCGTGAGGACAGGTGGGATAATGCCATCGGGCAGGCGTGTCGGGTTCATGGCTGGTCTTCCTGTAAATTGCGTGATAAATGTTCGAGAATGCGGGCGCGTATCAGTGCTTCATCCCTGCTGAGCACGGCATTAAGGATGCTTTGATGCTGCTCAACATTTTCCGGGACAAAGCCAAATTCGCGGTCGGTGGTGACAAACTGTTGGCGGAAACGGTAGAACACTTGTAAATGAAATTCTTTGAGTAAGTTTGAACGGCATTCGTCAATCAGTGTGCGGTGAAATTTAAGTTCAGCATCAGCCCAGAGCTTCAGCAGCGTCTGGCTCTCATCATCAGCTCTTAGCCGTGATTCAATGTGTTTCAACTCATGGTGCGCCGCCGTTAATCGCGCCTCCCAAGCGACATCACCATGACGTACTGAGAGGCAGGCACCTTCGCTTTCCAGCATAATACGGGTTCGGGTTAAGTCAGTGCGTAGTTCTGTCGATTGTTCCGGCATCCGGAAACCGCGTTGCTCCAGTGAATCAACCAGTCCTACGGTTGACAGGCGGAACAGGGTTTCCCTGATAGTGCTGGCTGATACATCATAATCATGACGTAAGGTTTCTGATTTCAGGCGTTGGCCAGCTTCAAACTCACCACCGATCAGGCGATTCCGCAGGGCTTCATAGAGTGTTAATTCTGTCGGCATATTATTCTCATTGTCCTTAATGCCCGGTCAATATAGAGAATTTCGTAATTTTAATCAAATCACGTAATTTTGGGCAAAATAATAATTTTCTTGCATCCCTCATTCTGTCTGTTATTGTTGGTTGGGTATTTTAATAAGGCCGCTAACCGGCCTGTTTTTCACAAAGAAAGGAGGAGACTTTCGATGAAATTACTAAAAAACGTAAGCTTGGCGCTTGCAGTAGCCACTGCACTGGCATTTACTGCTGCTCCGGCCACCGCTGCCGACGAAGCAAAAACTAAACTACGCATCCAGACACATTTTTCACCTGAGACATTATCAGGCGAGATGGCCAAGCAATATGTCGATGATGTTCAGGCGATGTCCAACGGCGAAATTGAAATTGAGATGTTCTACTCGTCTTCTGTGGTGAAGTCGGTTGAAACATTTGATGCGGCGATCAATGGTATTCTTGATTGTGATATGACCGGTGGTGCTTACCAGACTGGTAAAAACCCGGCGTTCCAGTTTGCGGGTGATTTGATGGGTGGCTATTCTAACCCTTATCAGCAAATGGCGTGGATGCTGCACGGTGATGGTAAAGCAGCAGTCAACAAACTGTATAACAAGTATAAAATGGAATTTGTGGGTTGGTGGATTCCCGGCCCTGAATCACTGGCGTCTACCAAGCCGATCAGAAATGCTGAAGACTTTAAAGACTGGAAATTCCGTTCACCTCCGGGTCTGGCCACTAAAGTGTTTGCTAACCTCGGTGCATCGCCTATCGTAATGGATTTCAATGAAATCTTTACCGCATTAGAAACTGGTATTATCGATGGTGCTGATGCTGCTAACCTGACTAATAACGTTGGTTTAGGTTTGTATGATATTGCTAAGCATACTAACTTCCCTGGTTTCCACTCTATGCCTGCTGATCACCTTGCTTGTAATAAGAAGGTATGGGACGGCATGCCGGATAACCATAAGCGCATTATGAGCGTGGCTTTGGAAGCATTAGCATTACGTAATGCCACCATCAATGAAGTGAAAAATGCACAGACAGCAAAAGACCTGAAAGCAAAAGGTGTGATGTTGTATGAGTGGTCACCTGAAGACATGGCTAAGTTCCGCGAAGCTGTGAAGAAGGGCTGGACAGAATTCGCTACTACTGATGAAGCGAAAGAACTGTTGGCGGCACACATTAAGTTCCTGACTGACATGGGCGCAATGAAATAACTAAACTGGTTTTAGTTATTTAGTACGTCCCGATCGGCGGGGTTTCATACCCCGCTGATTTTCAAATCCCTGTCTAAATTGTGATGACATGAAAATCACGAAAGTCACCAGCCATGTGCTCCAGTACGATCTACCCGAGTTGCTAGGCTACTCGCAACAATATTATTCCCAACGTACAGCGCATCTGGTCGAAGTGACTACGGATGAAGGTATTACCGGCTGGGGTGAATGTTTCGGGCCGGGCAATGTGGCCATCGCTAATAAAACCATTGTCGAGCGGGTGATTCAGCCGTTGGTGCTTGCTATGGACCCGATGGATAGGGATGTCATCTGGCACAAAGTCTATAACCTGTTACGTGATCATGGCCAGAAGGGTATGTCGATGCAGGCGTTGTCCGGTGTCGATATTGCGTTATGGGATATTGCCGGGAAAGTCACCGGCCAGCCGATACATAAATTAATTGGCGGTGCGCACCGGAATTCGGTGCCTGTTTATGGTTACGGCATGATGTTAAAGCCAGAACCAGTGGCGGAATTAGCGCCAAAGTTTGCTGATGAAGCAGCAAAAATCAAAGACATGGGTTTTGTGGCGACTAAGATGAAAGTCGGTCATGGCCCGAAAATAGATATTAAGTTAGCCGAAGCCGTACGCAAAGGCTTGGGTGATGACTTTCCTTATATGGTGGATGCCAACCATTGTTACACCACTTCAGATGCTTTTAATGTCGGTCGGGCGCTGGAAGAGTTTGATGTGTATTGGTTTGAAGAACCTATCGCACCAGAAGACCGTGATGGTTACCGCGAATTGCGAGCAGGATTGAATATCAATATTTCTGGTGGCGAGGCGGAGTTTAACCGCTGGGGCTGG
>CALHAO010000273.1 GCA_937931765.1 uncultured Thiotrichaceae bacterium | reverse complement strand
GCTGTAGGCGCTTCCCTTCCAAAAGAGAGTGTTAACTATGAAGGTTTGATACTTGTAATTTTACTTACCTGATTTTGCAGTTATCCACAGGCGTTTTTCCAAGTATCTCTATTCTTTATTTAAGATTAAAAGATTAGGAACTCTTGAAACCCGCATGGCAGATAGGATTCAGACCCAATAAAGGGAGTAATTGATCGTGATAAAGGGAGTAATTGATCGTGATAAAGGGAGTAATTGATCGTGATAAAGGGAGTAATTGATCGTGATAAAGGAGCTTTAAACATAACTCCCTTTATAGTACTATAGGAGAACCTTGAATGCCTCCTATAGTAGTCACTGTGAAAAATTTGTCTGTAGTGAAATCCAACGACATTGTTGATGCCAGCTATCGGCTATCACTGAATGAGCAGCGCCTGATTCTGATGTGTATTGCACAGATAAAAAAAGGGCAGTCAATTGATGATAAACAGCAGTTCATCGTTAACGCTCATGAGTTCGCAAACACTTTCAACATGGCTTTGACCAATGCCTACAGAGACCTGCAAATGGTCGCAGATAAACTTTATGACCGCTCAGTAACCATTAATAACCCTGATCCCCGCAACCCAAAGCTAGAGCAGACAAAAACACGCTGGATCAATTCTATTGGTTATATACCTGGTGATGGTGAGCTAATGATCACATTTGCCGGACCTATCATTCCGTATATATCCATGCTGGAGGGAAGATTTACACGCTATTCTATTTACTCCATAAGTGATATGAACAGCACATATGGAATGAGATTTTACGAGCTAATGCAAAAGTGGAAATCTGAGAGCGGCGTAGAGAGGACTGAGAAAGAAATAAAATTGACTGACTTGAAATCACAACTTGATATGGAAACAAAATACAAATCAATTAAGGATTTCAAAAAATATGTCCTTGAACCAGCCATAAGAGACATAAACACCTACTCAGACCTCAAAGCCAGCTACACGCAACGAAAAACAGGCCGACGTGTTACTCATCTTATTTTTCATTTCCAAAGTAACGAACAACTAAAAATGCCGTTGAACAATGGTAGAACAAAACAAACCAGACTTACCAAAACCTACATAGAAAAACACGCCTACCCAGGCGAATCCTACGCACAAGCTAAACAACGTCTATCCCAGACAAGGAGGTGAACCACAGACAAACCTTTAAACCTAAACGCCCTACCCCAGTGCGCCAACACTGAGGCAGGACTTCACAACCCAATATTGGATTAAGAGGAATTGAGTCATGCAACGAAACAGCATACACAACCCTGCGCACACAGAAAACGCGCAAACACAAAACCCCTTCCCCACCTTCGGGGACAACTTCACTACTGTCGCTTGTCTGGATGATGTCATTGACCCAATGGCACTGCTGGAAGCTATGGACATTTTGGATGATTACGCAGTGGCCATAGCCGCCTTTGATCAGGAAAAACAGCGTACAGGTACGCCTTAAGAAGGGGAAAAGGAGGCATTGCGCCCTGCAGTGCCTCTCTAAAACAGGTGTCAGAACTTATCCTTCAGCGGGTGGTGATTCTTTTCCAGTCGGCAACTCTCTGGCTTCAAGTAAAGCAATCATATTTGCAAAAACAGCCAGGCACTCCCGAATTTTCTCTCCACTTTCTTTTAACTCAAAAGCTTCACGTCTGCCTATGCTGCTACGATTTTCTAAATCAGACAAAAGACCGGAAGCATTCGTTAATTCCTTGTGCGCCCGTTCAAATTTCATGCCTCCCGGTGACAGGCGAATTGACTGGTGCCTATTAACATCACTACCCAGCTCCTTACGTTTAGGGAAGTTCAAAACATTACTCTTCATTAATCACCTGTCAGATAAAGGCTTCTCAGAACCGTTCTCAGCCATTTTAAATAGTTCGGAACTGGAAGGATGAACCGTCCGACAGAATCCCCGCAAATAACATTTTTTTGACCTGATCAGGTTTTTATTACGACCCAGATAGATACTATATTATCCCTTAAAGTGACCAACACGGCACACCACACCATAAAAGTGTATAACAGGGTGAACAGCTTGAAGTGTCTACTAGTGAACAGGGGATGACAGGTGGCGAAGGTATCAATATCAGAGGCAGCACGGTTGGCAGGTATCAGCCGTGGCAATCTGTACAAAACTTACCTGAACAAAGGTGTGGTAAGCATTTCAAAGGATTCGTCCAGCAAAAAATACATAGAAACCTCTGAACTGCTGCGGGTGTTTGGATCTTTGAAGGGTGACAGTAGTGAACAACCAGAAGTGTCTACCGGTAAACAGGTAAAAGTGTCTACTAGTGAACAGGGGATGACAGGTGAACAACCAGAGGTGTCTCCCAAAGATATTGAGATAAAACTACTACGTGAGCAACTTGAGCAGTACCAGCAGCGGGAACAGTTCTACCAGTCGCAGGTACTCACCCTTACCAGCACATTAAAACTACTGGAAGACAAGCGGGAACAGGCACAAAAGAAACGCTGGTGGCAGGTACTTTGGCGGTAAACACAGCTACAAATACACGAGGAGGTGCAGATCATCTGAAAAATCCCCCTAAATATATCCGGGATGTAAGGATTTAAGGATCTATCTATTTTGAAGCCCCCTGTTGCGGGAACGCGCTTTCCTGTGGGGAGGGTGCCCCCTGGTATTAAGCACATGAACAGCAATCTAAAAACAACAAAAGAAACCTTGGCCATTCTCAGGTGTGCCGACAGCACTTTCCACAGCCACCTCGAAAAACAAGCTATCAAGCCAATCAGGGTAGGCACCCGCAGTTTTTTTACGCTCGAACACATAGAAATCTTAAAAAACAGCATAGACAACAACCCGACACAAACAGACTTAGATGAGTCTGGGGAGGGTATAGCGGGGTTCGGGAGAGATCCGGACAAAGAACAACACAGCAGGGAATTAACAGAGGCCCGAGAGGAAATAGAGATGTTGTCGATGCAGGTCAACCAATGGCAGCGACAGGCACAGATCTATCAGGATCTGTATCAAGAATTACTAAACAACCAACAGCCACAAGAAGAAAAAAAACCGGACAAAGCGCCGGAGAAAAAGGTGAGTGAAAAAAGATGGTGGGATATTTCTTTCAGAAGAGTGATCTGACGGCCAAAGAAATGGTAACCGTCGCATTCAAAACCAACCACTCATCTGCTATTTTTTTACTCACATTCTGAGTTGCTTATCATTAGCGCTCTCGACATAAAGAAACAAAGGCCATCCGAATCACCCAGCCTTGGTTCGGACGGTTTTTCAGCTATGCCATAGAAGATGAAAACTAGTTCTATATCGGCCAAAACGCATAGCTGCTCGATAATGGAGAGCGGCTTAAACACCCACCGGATTTATTCCACTACTTCACTGAGGAAGTAGATGTGGGTGTTTTTTTATGCCCAAAAAAAAGCGCTCAAAAAGAACGCTTTTAAAATGTGTTGACTGGAGGGCGACCAGTACACGGGGCCATTCAGGCCTTGGGGGGCAACCTGAACGTTCAGCTAAGATTAAGGTTAAAAGCCAGCCCTGTCAACCTTAACCCTAGCTGAATATTCTATTCACTATCAATGCAGTAAATCAGGATTTACTCCGATAGAACGGCTCAAATGTCTTACCAAACCATACACTTCAGAAAACAACTCCCACAAAAGTTACTCCGATAGTTGCCTGATTTGTTTATTTTTTGTTCACATTATATTCATAATCAATGATTAAACTGACGTTCATTAACTGCTTGGATGAGCTTTTCTAATGGCGTCAACAACATTGAACCCGGCGCAATTACAGGAACTTTCAAAGGATCTGGCGGAGATTGCGCAACGCTCCAATCAATCAACAACAACCAACCTGTCATTGCGACAATATAAAACGCATGAAGACGGCGAGGAGGTCTTGTATGTAGTGGGTGAAGACACACAAGGGAAAGAATGGATTGTTGTCAAAGTAACTCTGATACCGCCTGCAGCCGAGACACTCAATTTGAAATTTGATCTATGCCAAACACACTAATACCGAACTACTAGCCACACTAGCGTAATGAAAAAAATAACCTTCATCTTGTCCTCTAACTGGATGAACACTCAGCTTGAAACCTGTGTTAAACCCCACTTTGCCCGGTGGGGTTTTTTATGAGCAGCAATGATTTCTAGTCACCCGTGTCTCCTTTAACCCAACGATTTCTTAGGCATTATCAGACTATAGAATGGCGTGTTTTTCTGATTAGTTTTGGGTCAGAAAATTGGAGGAAAGGGCTTTTATTAGCTGGCTATTGGTAGTCATTTCGTTTTTCT
>CALHAO010000272.1 GCA_937931765.1 uncultured Thiotrichaceae bacterium | reverse complement strand
TAACTATCCGGCTTACGCATCGCCCAAATCAATGTTGAAGTCACCGGTAAGCCAATGCGCCCGTCATTAATCGCATCACGCAGCAGGGCAACAGACGGGTGATAACGTCGGTGGTGCCCGACCAGACATTTAACACCGTGTTTTTCAGCCACCTCAGCCAACTGATCCGCATCCGCAGGGGACGCTGTCACTGGTTTTTCAATCAGGAGATGCCAACCTTTTTCAGCCGCCTCGATGCCATGCTGGGCATGGAGGCCCGTCGGTGTCGCTATAATTGCACCACCCACCGGCTGAGTAACTTGCGCCATATCAGTAAAATAGCGTACGGCAGGGTCAATATGCCGTGCTGTATCAGGATCAACTACGCCTACTAATTCACAACCGGGATTTGCTGCAATGGTTTGCACATGGCGACTACCAATCAAACCAGCGCCGATAACTAATAAGCGGATCATGCACAGGCCGGACTATCAGCAGTCCAGCGATGCTGTGGGATGTGCGGGCTGTTAGCTACCTGAATACGTGCTGCCTGCCATAACTGCCGCCACACTTTCCAGTCGTGCAATTCAGAAGACGGATCGGATTGTGAACGGGCGACAAATTCCGGAAACTGAGAACGCCCCGTCGGCTGACCGGTGACGTTATAACGCAGGTCAAACGACCAACGATAACCATCAGTAGTATTCGGTAGCGATGAGTGCGGCGTCAGCGGATGAATTAATAAAATACCGCCTGCCTTAATCGGTACGGGCACGGCTTTCGCTGGGTTCACAAATCCGTCCGCAATCGCTGTCTGGCTTTTTGGACAATGTGGCAACATCTCAGTGTGTGGCCCAGGAATCACCTGTAAACAACCGTTTTCAAGCGTGGCATCGGTCACCGCCAACCAGACCGTAATAATGTCAGTATTATCAGATTCCGGCGAACCCACGCCACGATCCTGATGCCAGTCGGTGTAGGTGATATGCGCCCGCACCTCATCTTTCGGTACTTCACGCTGTGGTGGTTTGATGCGCACATGCTGAATCGGGTTAGAAGTAATTTCCGGCCCAATCAGTGATTCAACAATATCCAGCACTCGCGTATTGGTTACAATGTCGAATATCGCCGGGCCGAAATGCATCGGTGTCTCTTCGGTTATATCCGCATGCGGCAGGCTAATATCAAAGGATTGATACCAGTCAAATTTGCCCCGCCGACAATGATCAAGCTTCTGCCAGAATGGCAGGTCATCTGCTACTTCACCTACCCAGCCTTTGGCTCGCCATTGCGGATACAGCTCATTCATGCGCTGCGCATATTCCGCCTTGACCGCATCCAGCTCAGGCTGACCGATGACATTCTCAATGGCCAGATAACCCTGCTCATTAAACTGCTTTAGCTGCGCCGCATTTAACATAGCCCACCTCCCGATTACATAAAGAACATGGTCAGTTCAGGGAAGAACAGAATCATCATCAGCACTAATAACTGAATCGCGATGAACGGGGCAAATGATCTGAAAATAGCGGGCAAGGTAATGTGCGGAGGCGCTACCGACTTCAGGTAGAATGCCGCACCACCAAACGGCGGTGACAGGAAACTCACCTGCATATTCACGCAGAATAAAATCCCGAACCACACCGGAATAAACGAGGTATTGCCCACAAAGGGCGAAAACATACCCAGATCTTCCACCGGTAAGCGCCTTACAATCGGCATAAACACTGGCATAACCAGCAGCACAATGCCCACCCAATCCATGAACGCACCCAGTAACAGGAAGATCAGCATCATAATCATCAACACACCCAGCGTTGACATTTCCAGCCCCAGAATCAGGTTGGCGATGTAAGTCGGGCCACCCGCAATAGTATACGCCCCCGCCAATGCCGTCGCGCCGAAGGTCACCCACAAAATAGTACCTGTGGACTTGTAAGTACGCATCAATGCTTCTTTAATCAAGGTCAGTGAGAACTCACCGCGCAGAATAATCACCGCCAGCACTGCTGTACAACCCATGCCCGCCGCTTCCGTGATACCGGTCACGCCGCCATAAATAGAACCCAGCACAATGCCGACTATACCTAGCGGAATGACCAAACCTTTGCCCACCGCCCAGGCTGTTTTCGCCCGCGCCACACCGATATACATAAACAGGTAGGCAAGACAGATCAGTATAATACCCGTTCTGACAATCAGCTGCGTCGTAGTCAGCGCAATCGTATCTTCATCGATAGCACCCATGTAGGTTAAGAAAACACTGCGCAGGATGGTAACGGTCAGAATAACAGCCCCCACCATCGCAATCAGGGAGGTGCCATAAATAAACTTATCCCACCCACTGAGGTCATCCTTAGAAGGCTCCGGCAATGGGGCCAGGCTCGGGTTCATGCGCGTGCGCACCAGAATGTAGATAATATAAAACGTCGCCAGAATAAAGCCGGGAATAAACGCGCCTTTAAACAATGCCTGAATGGAGGTTTCAGTAATCAGGCCATACATGATCAATACGATCGAAGGCGGAATCATGGTACCTAATGAACCTGAGGCACAGATCGTACCAATCGCCAGATTCTGGTCATAACCCAAGCGCAACATTTGCGGTAAGGCAATCAGTCCCAGCAGCACCACTTCGCCGCCGATAATGCCCGACATCGC
>CALHAO010000271.1 GCA_937931765.1 uncultured Thiotrichaceae bacterium | reverse complement strand
CAAATCATGCTGATCCGCTGCCTGGTGCAGGTTATCCAGAATCGCCCCCGCCTCAGCAATCATCACCCGCGAATCCGCTTTGATCTCACGCACCTGATTCATGCGCTCCAGTGATAACAGGATCTGATCACCCTCACCACCCGGCCATGCGCCACCATTCAAGCCGGTATTGCCGCCAATCGGTACGATAGGAATCTGTGCGTCATGTGCCAGCTTAACAACACCGGAGACTTCTGCAGTTAAAGCGGGGCGCACTACGGCTAATGACCTACCCTTATACTGCAAGGTGGCATCTTCTTCATAACGCTGACGCGCTTCATCGCTGATCAGCACGTGTTTTTCGCCCACGACTGCCGTGAGTTGTGCCAGAAAGTTATCCTGCTGCTGCATAGCTACCTCTTTATTTAAGACGCCATTAATTTAGCAATTTTCTCAGCATTCGGACTGAACACCACACCTTTTTCAGTCACCAGCACACTAACTAACGATGCTGGAGTCACATCAAATGCCGGATTAAATGCCTCCACCTGAGGCGTGGCAATACGCTGGCCACCCACCGATAACACTTCATCCTGCGGGCGTTCTTCAATCGGAATGTCCGCACCACAGGCTGTGTCCATATCAATAGTCGACGTCGGCGCTACCACCATAAAACCAACCTCATGGTAACGCGCAGTGATCGCCAAACCATAGGTGCCGATCTTATTTGCCACATCGCCATTAGCCGCAATACGATCAGAACCGACAATCGCCCACGAAGCCTTCTTTTGCTGCATCAGATGAGCCGCCGCACCATCACACAACAGGTGAACCGGAATCTGATCTTTCATCAATTCCCAGGCAGTCAGGCGCGAACCCTGCCACCACGGGCGGGTTTCATCAGCATAAACATGTTCAATGCGTTTATCGGCATAAGCACTGCGAATCACGCCCAACGCCGTACCGTAGCCGCCAGTGGCCAGTGAACCAGTATTACAATGGGTGATAACACCATGCGTGGTGCTGATAAGTGCGCTACCCAATCGGCCCATGCGATAATTCGCTTCGATATCATCACGATGGATAGCTTGTGCGAAAGCGAGCAACTTACCAATCGGATCGTTATTATCTTCAACCTTGTCAATCTCGCGCATCATAAGCTTCAGTGCCCACTTAAGATTAACAGCGGTAGGGCGCGATGCCAGCAAGATTTCGTAGTCACTGATAAGGCGTTTTCGCCAGTCCTGCGGGTACTGATTAAAAGCCTTCCGGGAGGCTAATACCATCGCATAGGCTGCGGTAATTCCAATAGCAGGTGCACCACGAACTACCATATTGGTAATTGCTTCGGCTATATCTTCGGCATTGAAAAGCTGAATATATTTTTCAACATGTGGTAATTTGCGCTGATCGAGCAAGACGAGATGGTTATCATGCCACTCAACAGCCCTGACTGAGTCGTGTTGGCTCATAATGTATCAAAAACCTTAATTGAAACTAAACAAATAAGCGGTAATTTTACAACATTCCTATGAAAATTAAACATTTAATTAGTGCCAGCTGGCTATTAACCGTCGACCAAGATGACCGGGTTCTGAAAAACCATGCCATCGCCATTCAGGATGAAACCATCATTGATATATTGCCCATAGATGAGGCAAAACAAAAATATCAAGCGGAACAATATACTCACCTGGAACAACAAGCCCTGCTACCTGGCCTGATTAATGCACATACGCATGCGGCTATGTCACTGTTAAAAGGTCTGGCCGATGATTTACCGCTAATGGAATGGCTTGAAGAGCATATCTGGCCTGCTGAAGGCCAATGGGCAGACGCTGATTTTGTTTATGACGGCACTAAACTGGCCATCGCGGAAATGGTGCGCTCCGGTACGACTTGTTTCAATGATATGTACTTCTTTCCTGAAGCAGCCGCCAAAGCTGTTGAGGAAAGCGGTATCCGTGCCACATTGGGCATGATACTGGTTGATTTCCCCACCGCTTACGCGCAATCACCGGATGAGTATTTTCAAAAAGGTCAGGCGCTCAATGACTATTGTGCCGATCACCCGACCATTAGTACCTTGCTGGCTCCGCACGCACCTTATACTGTTTCAGATGAGCCACTGAAAGAAGTAGGCAAACTGGCCGATGAACTGGCGGTGCCTATTCATATGCATGTGCATGAAACAGCGTTTGAAATTATGCAGGCCACTGACAATGGCGGTGATCGCCCCATAGCACGCCTGAATAAACTGGGCCTGCTGGACAAACACTTTCTTGCCGTGCACATGACGCAATTAGAAGACGATGAAATTGCCTTATTGGCAGAGAAAAACACCCACGTCATTCACTGCCCCGAATCTAATATGAAGCTGGCCAGCGGCTTTTGCCCCGTTGCTAAATTACTCGAAGCCGGTGTTAATGTTGCCTTAGGTACAGACGGTAATGCCAGCAACAATGACCTCGACATGCTGGGCGAAATGCGCACTGCTGCTTTGATTGGTAAAGGTTTTTCCGGCGACGCCACCGCGATACCGGCAAAACAGGCTTTGCGCATGGCAACCATCAATGGTGCAAAAGCTTTGGGGCTGGATAATATGACTGGTTCACTGGAGATCGGGAAATCAGCTGATTTAATAGCCATTGATCTGAGTGACTTGGAATCGCAACCCTTATATGATCCGGTTTCGCATCTGGTTTACTGTACCAGCCGTAATCAGGTAACACACAGTTGGGTAAACGGGCGTTTATTAATGGAAAATCGTCAACTGACCACCCTGGATTCTGATGCCTTGGTCACCACGGCAAAAACATGGCAGGCTAAAATCGCTACCTTCCCGGAGCACACCATCACACCTGCGGAGAACAGCAATGACTGAAGTAGCAGAAAATACCAGTAGAAATGTAGATCACAATGAAATCCGCAAGTTTGAAGAAATTGCGCATCGTTGGTGGGATATGGACAGTGAATTCAAACCACTGCATGAAATCAACCCATTACGGCTGAATTATATTGATGAGCGAGCCGGAATTCGTGGCAAAAAAGTATTGGATGTAGGTTGTGGCGGCGGAATTCTAGCCGAAAGCATGGCACACAGAGGTGCAGAAGTCACCGGTATTGATTTAGGTGAAACACCGTTATCAGTGGCCACGCTTCACGCCTTGGAAACCGGTATTGAGATGGATTACCGGAATATTACAGCTGAAGAATTGGCCGCAGAGATGCCCGGGCAATTTGATGTGGTGACCTGCATGGAAATGCTGGAACATGTGCCTGACCCCGAATCCATTATTCAGGCCTGTTCGACACTGGTAAAGCCTGAAGGCCATGTATTCTTCTCAACACTGAACCGGAATCCAAAAGCTTTTATGCTGGCCATTGTCGGTGCGGAGTATTTATTGAACATGTTACCCAAGGGTACGCACGAGTATGGTAAATTTATTCGCCCCTCAGAGCTGGAACAAGCCGCTCGTAAGAATGAACTAGATCTTAAAAATATCAGTGGGTTAAGCTATAATCCCCTGTTCCAGAGTTACCGCATCACTAAAGACGTTGATGTCAATTATATGATGCATTTTGTTAAGGAAAAATAGCTATGTCCGGCATAAAAAAAATAATCTTGTCAATTATTACTGCCGCAACCCTTCTTTCAGGTTGTTCTGTTAATTTTAACGATAATGTCGAAGTATTAAGTGATGGTCGCCCGCAAATGAAGCGGATGAACCCAAAAATCGAACAAAACATTCGTGAGCTGGCGGGTGCATTACTGGGCCTTGGCCCGAATATAAGCCGTAACGAAGCCGTTGAGCTAGCCCATGATTCATACGCCTACCCCATGTACCTGGCTGAAAAATGGGAATTGACCTGGCCACCGATGTATCATAATACCTTGCGTAACTCAGGCGTGCGCAAATTAGGTTTATGTACCGACTGGGCAAAAGCCATGACCGATATGGCACGCAAAAAACACTTGCGCACCATGGATGTCTACTGGGGTGTTGCTTTCAGAGGTGACCCGTGGCGCGAACACAGCACACTGATCGTGACGGCGAAAGGCCAACCCTTTGATACCGGCATTATCCTTGATCCGTGGCGTAACTCCGGCAAACTGTATTGGATCAAGCACCTGGAAGATCCGGTTTATGTCTGGAAATACCACGCAGGGCCTTATGCGCCGCTGCCTAAAGCAGGTAGTCCGGTTGGACGGATTGTTCGGTAATTGTGATCACTGTGATCTATATTAAATGTACCGACCAAAAGTAATGAATACTCACAAAAGCCGACTTTTTAGTCGGCTTTTTACGTATGATCAAAATCCGAACCACACAAAGAATTAATGATTACCGATGAGCAAGCAGCAAGATTATCTCACACGCATTAACGCGTTACGCACCCTGACTTTCGACGAATATGAAAGCACTGTTGATGAATTGATTGCAGAACTGGATGCTGCCGGTGTATTGCCTCAGTACGATATACTATTATCAGAAATTGATGAGTCGTTTGATAGCGAACACGATGATGCGGTAAAAGAGCTGATGACCGAATTGCAGAAGCTTGCACCGCAACGGCACTAAAATAAAAGGATAAGCCATATATGCATAATCTGGATCAATTATCAGAACACGACATTGTAAAACGCCTGAGCCACAAGGGTGAATTAACACACGATATTCCACTCATTCAGCCAGTGAGTGACTATAAACAGGCGGGCGTACTGATCCCGTTTATCCGGGTTGAAAACAGCTGGCACCTGCTTTATATCCGCCGCGCCGAGACGGAACGGGATAAGCACAGTGGGCAGGTGGCTTTTGCCGGTGGTAAATATGAAGAGCATGACCAGGATATGCAGGCAACTGCACTACGGGAAGCACACGAAGAAATTGGTGTAGCACCCGATGATGTGACGGTATTAGGCCAACTTGGACATCATCATAGTGTAAGCAATTTTAGAATTACGCCCATTGTTGGTCATATTCCATGGCCTTATTCACTAACGCTACAAACCGATGAAGTCGGACGAGCTTTTTCCATTCCCTTGCAGTGGCTAGCTGATCCGGCTAATCATGAAATCCGTTATAGAACATTAGCACAACAAAAACAAAAGGCCGCAATCGCTTATTTTAATGAATATGATGGAGAATTACTGTGGGGTGCAACAGCACGGATGACGCTCAGCCTAATTTCTTTGTTAAAGGCGCATTGAAAAAACCACAAACATCAGAACGCACAATGCCCGCATAAAGCGGGCATTGGACTATAGATAATCAACTACTATTCAGGCATGACCAACAGGCATCATAGGCTGAATAATTTTTTCATTCGGACGTAAAATAACCGGGGCGCTATCATCTGATTTAGAGATATTTTGTGCCAACCAGCCTGCCAATTTAAAACCGGTCAGTAAGCCGCCAATACCTGCTAAAATAGCGCCGAAATCAGCGTGCATATTTAACGCTGTAAACAATTCATTACCCAAAATAGCAAAAACCAACATGCTCATCAGTGGCAATAAATAAGCGAACAATGAGTACACCAACAAAGCATTACTATGCAGGCCAATGACCACTTCATCGCCCGGTCTGGCATGGATAGGATTCTGCACGTAGATTTTTTCACTATTGGGCTTCATGAAATCAAAAGCACCTGTTGATGAACATGACAAGGATTTTGCCTGACATCCATTACAGTTACCTGCAGACAATGGCTCAACCCAAGCGTAACCCTGCTTCAAACTCATCACTCTAGCTGTTTGTTCAATCATTTTATCGCCCCGACCACTATTTGAATTATTTAGGTTAATTCTTAACCTATTCAAATCATTATGGGGCAACATACCTTAAGCCTTTCTTAATTGCATAGAGCGTTTCATTAGGTACTTCGCCGACCATAGTAACCGTGTGCCCGGCAACTTCAACAGTGAGAATATTGGTTGCACCGGAAGGAGGCACTTTCCGCCGCGTAGCATTGGCAGTATTATCAGGCTCAATAAAAACTGAAACAAAGGTCAGGCCATCTGACAAAATAATCTGATGCGCATTATCCTTGCCCGGAATCGATCTGACCTGATTAACGCTAAAACCTGCTGGTAGTTGGCTCAGATCCCAGCCACTAACACCTAAGATTTCCTGATCATCAGTTAAGGCAGTTGAAATCATCGTGGCCTGATTAACCACCGGCGCTTCCTGTTCGACAGTCGAGCCGATAGTCAACTGAGTAAACATAAACTGCTCAAGTAATTGCTGCTGACGATTCATCACTGAGTATTTGAGCAACATGCCGCTATCCTGATGGATGCAATAGCGGTATAAGTAACGCATTTTATCCTTAGGGCGAATCACCACTACCTTACAAGGCAAACCGGCAATCTGTCCGTCCTGCCCTACATCAATGGAATAAACCTGTTGGGCGGGCAGCCGCAAACTACTGGAATTGACTAAAGAAAATTGCTGTTGTTGCGCGGCACCAGCATTCCCGGCATTTAACTGAATAACGCTTTCAGAACTATTACCCTGCCCTGGTTGATGCTCGATATGGTATTCAGACATTTCATTGCCTTTCCAGAATACCAAATTGCCCTCATAACTCAGCGAATGCACTGCAGATTGCATGCTCTTTAATAACTGCTCACCTTCTTCTGAGGCAGCCTGAACACCCGATGCTGTTAATAACAGCAGTACACCCAATAGACTAATACGTTTATTTGTGATCATTGCGCGTATGAAACCGCCTGGATAGAAGGAGCGATACCATTACTGGAACGGTATTGCATATGTAAAGTAACGTACTGTTTCAGCGTGTCTGCCGTTTGCTGATCCAGACTGGCAACCCTGCGAATGGGACTGTTCCGACCACTGATTGGCTTAGCTGCGGCCACCGCTGCACTACCATTACCCGTAGCAGTAGTTTCAGCATCAACCACCGCAATGGATTTAAGCGCGGCAGGTGCCTCCGTTTTCGCCATTGTGTCAGAGACTTCAGATTTTAAACCGGTATTTTGCACTAACAGCACACTGGCCAACGCTGCAACCGCCACACTGGCCGCCATAGCATAACGCGCTGTATTATCACGATGCCAGGGTTGCTTAGTGGCTACCGCACCAGCGACCTGATCAGCACTGTGATTAACACTTTGCTTGCCACCTTGCACAACATCATTTTCCGCCGCTGCAACCACCACCTGGTCATACACAGGTTCGTCTTCTAACTGGGCCTGGATGCCCGCCAGAAAGCTGCCACTATCTACCACCGTTCGCTGCTGGGAGCGCATAGCCTCACCCACCAACGAATAGCGGTTAAGGGTTTGCCCTAACTCAACGTCATCACATAACTCACTCAGCAACCGCCTTCGCTCAAATTCACCAGCTTCGTCGTCCAGAACCGCTGACAAAAATTCATTCTGTTTTGTTTTCATCTTTTCACCCGCTTACAGATTTACACCCTGCTCTTATCAATTGAGCAGTGGTTGCAATACTTTATCAATCGCCTCGCGCGCCCGGAATATCCGCGAACGTACTGTTCCTATCGGACATTCCATCGTCACTGCTATTTCCTCGTACGTCATTCCTTCTAACTCACGCAGTACAATTGCCGTGCGCAAATCTTCAGGCAACGCCTCAATCGATTGATTGATCGCGTCCTGAATCTCATCCTTGAGTGCTTCCCGTTCTGGCGTACCGTATTCCTTTAGAGCTGACTCACCACCATATTGTTCCGCTTCTTCTGCATCAATATCAGTTGCCGGTGTTCTGCGCCCCTGAGATACCAGATGATTCTTCGCCGTATTAATGGCAATCCGGTATAACCAGGTATAAAAAGCAGAGTCACCCCGAAAGTTCTTCAGGCCACGGTAGGCCTTGATGAAGGCCTCTTGTGCGACATCTTGTGCAGCGTCATGATCACGCACATAACGCATAATCAGGTTAATCACTTTGTGCTGATATTTAAGCACCAGCACATCAAAAGATTTTTTTTCGCCTGCCTGGACTCTACGGACCAGATCAAGATCAGTGTGATTTTCGCCCATTCGGGCTTATCTCCTTAAAGTTATGTTCATACCTAAACAGCAAGCCAGCTATTCCACAGGCTTACTTTCAGTATGTTTTTAAGAACCCTAAATTCAATCTGAGGCTCCATAAAGGTGTATTATGCTACAGTGCACCCGATAAGAATAGAATAAACGGGTGAGTGACGCAGTGATTAAGGACACAGACAGCCATGTATGACGTATTAATAATCGGCAGCGGAGCATCGGGGTTAACACTTGCACTGAGCCTGCCTGAACATTGTAAGATTGTTGTACTCAGTAAAGCAGGTGTTTCTGAGGGTAGCACCGTCTACGCTCAGGGTGGCATTTCTGCGGTACTCGACCCACACGATAGCTTTGAATCCCATGTTGAAGACACCTTGAATGCGGGTGCTGGCCTTTGTGTGGAAGATGTGGTGCGCTTTACAGTTGAAAATGGTACAGATTCGGTAAACTGGCTATTGGAAGGTGGTGTACCCTTTACCCGTGAGAACAAAGACGATGTCAATTCACCGCTGCATTTAACCCGTGAAGGTGGCCACAGTCACCGGCGGGTAGCACACGCGGCGGATGCATCGGGTTATGCCATTGAAACCTCGCTGGTCTCACAGGCACAAGCCCGCGAAAATATTACCATTCTGGAAAACCACATTGCCATCGACCTGCTGACCACGCGTAAGCTGGGCATGGACAGCAATCGCTGTGTGGGTGCTTATATACTGGACTGTGAATCTAACCAAGTCTCCACCTTACAAGCCCGCTTTAGCGTGCTCGCGACCGGGGGTGCCAGCAAAGTTTATCTCTATACCAGCAACCCGGACGGAGCCAGTGGTGATGGTATAGCAATGGCCTGGCGTGCCGGGTGTCGCGTGACTAATATGGAGTTCATGCAGTTTCACCCGACCTGTTTATATCACCCGCATGCAAAATCCAGCCTGATCACCGAAGCAGTCAGGGGCGAAGGTGGGCATTTATTGCTGCCCGACGGACAACGTTTTATGCATCACTTTGACCCGCGCGCCGAACTGGCACCCCGGGATATTGTGGCACGCGCCATTGACCACGAAATCAAGCGCTTGGGGGTGGATTGCCTGTACCTGGACATCAGTCACAAACCCCGTGAATTTATCCTTGAGCATTTCCCCAATGTCCATGCAACTTGTCAGGAATTTGGTTACGACATGACCAAAGAACCGATCCCAATTGTACCGGCAGCGCATTATACCTGTGGCGGCGTGATGACTAACCTGCACGGGGAAACCGATGTTGATGCGCTGTATTGTATTGGCGAAGCGTCCTACACCGGCCTGCACGGTGCCAACCGCATGGCAAGTAATTCACTACTGGAGTGCATCGTGTTCGGGCAGTCGGCCAGCGATTCCATTAGCCAGCGCTTAGCCGAACCGGTTAAAGAATTGCAATTACCGGAGTGGGATGAAAGCCGGGTCACGGATTCTGATGAACATGTAGTGATCACTCACAACTGGGATGAAATACGCCGCTTTATGTGGGATTACGTCGGTATCGTGCGCACCACCAAACGTCTGGCACGCGCCCAGCACCGGGTTGATTTATTACTGCACGAGATAGATGAATACTACGCACACTTCAAAGTCACCAGTGATTTGGTGGAATTGCGTAATCTGGCCTTAGTAGCGTGGATGATTATCCGCTCAGCCCAGCGGAGAAAGGAAAGCCGGGGGCTGCATTACACACTGGATTATCCGGATGCTGATCCGGCACTGGCGGATAAGCCGACCATATTAGATCCTATTGCGGCTTATCATCCTTAAACGCCCTGCCCGCTTCATAAAAATCAGGTACAATGCGCCACCTGATTTTAACCCCTTACAGGATATTGCATGGAACTCTCTGCACTCACCGCTCTTTCTCCGGTCGATGGCCGTTATGCCGGTAAAACCACTGATTTACGCCCCTGGTTCAGTGAATATGGTCTGATTTATCACCGTGTGCTGGTTGAAGTACGCTGGTTACAAATGCTGGCTGAGCAACCGCAAATCGTGGAAGTGCCCGCTTTATCTGTTGAAGCGAATCAATTTCTGGAAACCATTCTGGATAACTTCACGGAAGAGGATGCTGCGCGGGTTAAAGCCATCGAACGCACCACTAACCATGACGTGAAGGCGGTTGAGTATTATCTGAAAGAGAAGATTGCAGATCAGGCCGAGCTGAATGCATCAAGTGAATTCATTCATTTCGCCTGCACCTCAGAAGACATCAACAATCTGTCTTACGCGCTAATGCTGAAAGGTGGCGTGGAGCAAGTCGTGCTGCCACAAATGACTGCCATCAC
>CALHAO010000270.1 GCA_937931765.1 uncultured Thiotrichaceae bacterium | reverse complement strand
GCCAAAACATCATCACGCTTGAGCTGTTCTGGTGCGCCAATATAATCATGTGCAAAAGGCAGATAAGCAGCAGCACCAGCTTCAACCGCAAATGAAACGCCAACTACCTCAGCTTCCATATAATCCAGGCTAGTGGTTTCTGTATCGAAGGCGAATAGTGGCGCGGCACGTAATTTTTCCAGCCACTGATCCAGTACTTCCTGAGTCAGAATAGTTTCGTAATTATTGTTGGTTTCAGGTTCTGCTTCGGGGCTATCATCATTCTCGGTTGTCGGAGTATCTTCAGCTTCTGTGGATGAGCCTTTGTTATTGCTGTGCAGAGCTTTTAATCGGGTACCAAATTCATAACGACTGTATAACTCATCCAGCTTTTCTGTATCCGGCTCCAGAAATGATAAGGCTTCCGGTGAGCAGTCCAGATCGAGGTCACATTTGATGGTCACTAAGTCATAAGATAGCGGTAGATGCGCCACCGCTTCGCGCAGGTACTCACCGACTTTACCTTTGAATTCATCTGCATGTTCAATAATATTGGCCAGTGTGTCGTATTGGTTTAACCACTTCACTGCGGTCTTTGGCCCAACTTTATTCACGCCCGGCACGTTATCTACGGTGTCACCGATCAGCGTTAAATAGTCCCGAATCCGCTCGGGTGGCACACCAAATTTTTCCTTTACACCTTCAATATCAGAGTAAGTGTTGCTCATGGTATTAATCAGGTGAACATCATCGGTAACCAGTTGCGCCATGTCTTTATCGCCGGTGGAGATGATCACTTTGCCGTCATATAAAGCAGCCATTGTGCCGATCACATCGTCGGCCTCAACATCGGGTACGATTAGTAGGGGATAACCTTGTGCGCGAATAATATCCAGCAACGGTTCGATCTGGCTGCGTAGTTCATCGGGCATGGAAGGGCGATTAGCTTTATATTCCGGATACATATCATCACGGAAGGTTTTTCCGGGTGCGTCAAAAATCACCACCATGTGTTCCGGTTTGTAATCTTTGCGTAGCCGGTCGAGCATATTTAACACGCCGTGCATGGCACCGGTTGGTTCGCCTTTTGAGCTGGTGAGTGGTGGCAGGGCGTGGAAAGCACGAAACAGATAAGATGATCCATCGACAAGAATCAGTGGGGAGGATGAGGCAGTAGGCATGAGGCTGAACCGTGTTGTGCGAAATGATCCTCATTATACGGCAGCGGCTTTTAGGTTACGAATGAAGTTGGTGGGTATCAGGATCTATCTGGAAAGAAGGCCCTCAACTGATGATCAGGTCTGAGAGCCTGATCATCACAAAAGGGTTAGCAGCTCAGTGCCCGGATGATTTTCCAACCTGTGGCGACTGTTTGTCGGTAGACTGATATTCTGTGAGAAACTTATTTGGATCGACGTAAAATACACGTTCAAACCAGAATGGTTTTTCAGGTTCCCACTCAGCTACCTGAGGTGGCAGGGAGCGGATGGAATAATACAGGTTAGCAGGACGCGTGTTCGCCTGTGCCGGAACACCTACCGTACCAATTTTTTCGCCTGTTTTCAGCCATGAACCGGGAGATACATCAACGCTATCCAAATTGGCGTAATGATGAATTCGCCATTTTGACCCTAAGACAAAGACAGAGTTGTCACCCTTAGGATCATTTTCACGGTATACAACCCAACCACCCGTTGTTGCTTCGACGGGAGTGCCTTTACGTGCGAATATATTGATGCCCTTTTGTGCATTTTGGCCGCCTACATACCAGAAAGATGCTGGATTCCAATCGTAAGACTTGGCACCTTCAACAGGTACGTGCCTGTCTTCGGGTATCCAGTATCCCATCATGAAAATGGTAAGTGCGCCAAGAAATAGTAATGGTTTTTCCATTTTGTTGGCCCTGTGTTTTTACTTATTAGCTTTGATGTAATTTCGAACAAAAAGTTCAGGTGTTAGTGGTAAATATCCCACAAACTAGAATGAAAGTTAAATTTAGCAGATAATCAGTAAGTTTTAAATGAAATTGCCCATTATCTTATCTGTTATAGGTCAACTTCTATTTCGGTTTCTTTAGTAATTGTTGTATTTTAACAACCACATTCCGATAGACCTCAGGCGTATTTTTATACCAATCAGCCAGGTATTTTTCCATAGTGTTGATACCTGTGTCTTCGCCAAGATTCAAATAGTTCATGGCAGCCCAACTTTCAGGAGTTTCTTCAAATATTTCCAGCAAGGCAGTGGCCATTTTTTCATTAAGATGCCTATCCTGAGCATAGGGATTGCTTTCCAGTATATTCCGTTGTTGCTGGTACCATTCGTTAACTGGGGCTGACAGGCGACGGTGCTTTTCCTGCAGCATACCATCAACGTAGCTCTGCAAGTTCGCTGAGTAAGCTTTCCAGTTTGGATAAGGTGGGGCTTCCTGCCAGTGTTTTGCCATTTTTTTGAGCGTAAATAAGC
This sequence comes from uncultured Thiotrichaceae bacterium, assembly GCA_937931765.1. GTDB lineage: Bacteria > Pseudomonadota > Gammaproteobacteria > Thiotrichales > Thiotrichaceae > Thiolinea. The sequence goes on along the minus strand of CALHAO010000270.1, from coordinate 4,426 downwards.
TGAAAGCTTCACACAGTGATTCTTCAAACCACTGTTGCTGCGTAATGTTGTTTGGTGCCAGGTCGTAATTGGAGAGCAGGTGGCATACCTCGTGAGAATATTGGTATGACAACTGTGACCAGTAACGGCCTTTAACATCCAGCAGGACGATATACTCACCGTTTTGCCCACGTTTATAAAGAGAAATAGGGCCTTTGGGCGCGTTTCTCACAATGATGTTGTCCAGTGTCCGGCCGCCGGTATAAGGGGAGATAACGGTGCCGACTGAATTGAGTACCGCCTGAACATCCTGAGGGCTGGCGCTACCCCATTCTGACTCTACAGAAACACTGAACGAGGGTGCAAATGTTACGCCTGCTAAAGGCAGTAGCAATAGAGCAAAAAATAGACTGAATCTGAATTTATATGGCTTAAACATGGCTTTATCACACTTAGAATTTTAGCTATTGATAGCAGGAAGCTAAGGTACGCTAAAGCAAGGGGAAGACTGAGCAGCTAAAATAGCAGAGCATCGGTATTTTATTGGCTATCAATTTAATAGTTTAGCGATAAGCGGCATTTAACGTTACTCTTACACCTTAAGAATTTGCTGTAGGTCAAATAATCATCAAAAATAATCAAATAAACTATAATACCTAGAGTGGTTCTGATTATTTTGATGATTTGAGGGTAAAATCGGCTAAAACTGTGGGATGCTTCTTTTCAGCTATACTATTAGCTGGTAAGCAGTTGAGGGTAGCCGGGTAAAATTATGAAAAATTTAGGTTTTGTAGAAGCTCGTCACTTGATATCCCGTACTGGCTTTGGTGCAGAGTGGGAAGAAATCAAGCGATTAGAGAGGATGCCAAGGGATAAGGCGATTGATTTTTTGATGAGTCGTCGTGATTTGTTCCTGCCTGTTATTCCGCGTTTTTCGCCGTGGCGAAAGATGTATGCGCTTAATAAAAATATGCGCGGCAGAAGAGTGATGATGCGACTTGCTAAGGGTGAAGGCGTCAAGCTGCAAGACTGGTGGTTGCAGCATATGCTGGAAACAAAAAGCCCGTTCCTGGAGCGTATGACACTATTTTGGCACAACTACTTTCCCTCATCGGTTAAAAAAACCAAACTTCCGGCGTTGCTCGTTAATCAAAATCGTTTGTTACGCAAACATGCATTGGGTAACTTTAGTCTGATGTTACACAGCATTGCCAAAGACCCGGCTATGTTGGTCTATCTGGATGGCCATCAAAATACCAAAGACGCTGTCAATGAAAATTTTGCGCGTGAGTTGCTGGAGTTGTTTACCTTAGGCAGACGGTATTTTAATGAGCGCGACATAAAGGAAGCGGCAAGGGCTTTTACGGGTTGGGGAATTCATCCGCACACTGGTCAGTTTTTCTTTGACCGGAAGGCGCATGACACAGGCATTAAAACGTTTCTGGGGAAGCGGGGCAATTTTAACGGTGAGCAGATTATCAATATTCTGTTGAAACACCCCAGAACCGCTGAAACAGTGGCTGAGAAGCTTTGGGGGGAGTTTATTAACAGTTCCCGCCCGCATCCGGCGGTTATCAAACAATGGGCGCATATCTTACGCTCATCAAATTATAACATTGCTCTTTTGATGAAAACCATTCTGAAAAGCCCTCAGTTCTGGGATCGGAGAAACCGGGGTAACCTGGTTAAATCACCGGTGGAGCTGGCGGTGGGTACATTGCGCAGTCTGCCATACACCTTATCTCGAAATAATCTTTCACACACCTTGGCTAATCTGGGACAGGGTTTGTTTGAGCCGCCGACAGTTAAAGGCTGGGAAGGCGGGAATGAGTGGATTAGTACACAATTTCTCATGCGCCGTAGCTCGTTGTTGACTAACCTTACGCGCGGCAATCTGAACACTGTTCGTCGCAAAAGTGGTGTTGAGCGAAAATTGCCTAATGTGGGAGAAGCAGAGCTACAAGACTGGCTTCTGGCAGTTAAACCGATTAAACCTGCACTTGCACCCGTAGCCAGTGGCAAGCAGCGTTTTGTCAGATTCTTAGTGCTGGACCCAGCCTATCAAGTTACATAGGGAATATTATTCATGATGAATCGAAGAGAGTTTATGCACCTGACAGGTGCAGCAGCAATAGCGGGCGCAGTTCCTGACATTGCAATGGCTGCTGCTCAGGGGCATCAGCCGCGTATTGTTGTGCTGGTTGAGCTTAAAGGTGGAAACGATGGGTTTAATACCCTGATTCCTTATGAAGATGATAATTACTATAAACACCGGCCTAAATTGGGCATCAGGAAACAACACCTAATCCCATTGCAGAAGGGCATGGGCATGAACAGCGCGTTGAAGCCATTAAAGCCTTTTTGGGATCGCGGGCAATTGGCCTGGGTTCAGGGAGTAGGTTATCCACAAGGCGTGTTGTCACATTTCCGCTCTATGGATATATGGGAGACTGCAGCCATTCGGGGTGATTCTACTACCGGTTGGTTGGCTCGTGTGCTACCACGTTTCAAACAAGGTTTGCATGGTATTGCCATTAGTCCCGATCAAAATGCGCTGGGGCCTTTATCCGGTAGTCAGCTAAATGCGGTTAGTATGCAAAGTCCGCGCAGCTTTTTGTCTCATGCCCGTTTTATCCAGGAAGTACCTCTGAACCGTCAGACAGCCGCATTGGCTCACATTACCCAGACTCAGCATCAACTGGTTGATGTGAGTAAACAAATTGTTGAACACTTACAGCACCCTAAGCGCCGGGTTAAAGGGCGCTTTTCTAAAGGTAACCTGGGGCATGGTCTTAAGTCAGTGGCGGAAATGATTGTCAGTGGTATTGATGCACCGGTCTATAAGGTGACTCAGGATGGCTTTGACACGCATGTCGGTCAGAAAGGCCCACAGGAAAATGCTTTGTACCAGCTGGGGCACGGACTGGCTTCTTTTGCTGAAACGATGCGGCAGGCGGGTATGTGGGACAAGGTATTGGTGATGACCTATTCTGAGTTTGGCCGCCGGATAGTTGAGAATAAGGGCATGGGAACTGATCATGGCACAGCATCAGCCCAGTTGGTGATGGGCGGGCGTGTCAATCGGGGTATCTTCGGGAGCCATCCGAACCTGGATCGCCTTGACCGGAATGGCAATGTTGCCCACACCACCGATTTTCGGCAGATGTACGCTACCGTAGCAAATCGTTGGTGGGGACAGCCTAACCCCTGGAATGGTCATCGGGTGCTGCCTTTCGTTTAAAACATCTTTTTGCTGCCCCCTTTATTGCAAAGAGGGTTGGCAAGCCTAAGCCTTATTCCGTTTTAGCAACTGGTGCGGGGGCAGTAGGCACATACTGTGTTTGTGCTGCAAAAATCGCTGTCAGTTCAGTGGGGAATGTTGTCATAGCACTCTCGATAAACCTGTGCGCTCCCTGGTCACTTTTGACGACCAGCGTATGTGTCGGTGAACCCACTAAAGGCGCATCACGTTTGTTCGCTCTCAGGCGCGTGTAATCAGCCTCATTCAGTTTCTCTGTCAGCGCTTTGAATTGTTGTGTGGTGATTGTCCCGGCTTTCTCATTCAGCAGTTTGTTATAGCCGTCTTTAATCTCAAGGCGGGTACTCAGATCTTTGTTGATAGTGAGCGTCTGATCCCGGCGTAGTGTTGCTGATACCGGTGGACTGCTTTTAACAAAAATAACAGATTCAATAGCCCTTTGATCTGTTTTAGCGCTAGTGGTATCAGTTGTGGTTGCGCATGAAACTGTTAACAAAGCGATAAGAGGTAATGCAAGCAAGCTTCGCATAGGATTGTCCCCGTGATAATAATGAATACAAAAATGTTAGCCCATTTAGCTGATATGCTAGCACTCTGTGTTCATTCTCACCAGTGGCGGTGTATGTATTGAGCACAGCCAGGTTATCTGGCTGAAAATTTTGCAATGACGCTAGTGGCATTTCGCTTCAGCCACCCGCATATCCCAGTAAATTGCACGTGCCGTCATATTCTTCTTGCGCTAAGACAAGACTGGGGAAAAGTAAGGCGAGGAAGAGTAATATGGCTAATAACTTCATCTGAATTTCCTTTTGAGTAGATGACGCCTTGATTGATAACCCCAATGCGCCAGAGTAAAGAATAGTATCAGACAAGCTACTACGACACTGAAACTCACCCATTCCATCTTCTCGTATAGCGCAAATCGAATCAGCTCAACGCCATGACTAAACGGATTAAGCTGAACGACGCTGGCCAGCCACGGCGCGTTTTCCTGCATTTGCCACAGCGGGTAAAGCGCTGTCGAAGCAAAAAACATCGGGAAAATGACAAAATTCATCACCCCTGCAAAGTTTTGCAATTTAGTGATTAGTGTTGAAAGAGCCAGTCCCAGTGCGCCTAACATCAGGGCTGTTAGAAAAATCGCCGGAGTCGCCAAAATATAACCCAACGGTTCTACGCGTATGCCGA
>CALHAO010000269.1 GCA_937931765.1 uncultured Thiotrichaceae bacterium | reverse complement strand
TTCCCGCTCTGCACAGTAGGCTAACACCTCTAAAATCTGCAGTACTGAGCGTGCCATTCTGGAGACTTCCGCAAACAAAATCGTGTCCCCAGGCTGCATGGTTTTAGTTAGCAGCTCACCCATTTTTCTGTCCTTCCAGTTAGTCTTTCCGGAGGCATTATCTTCCACAAATTGCAGCCCACCTAAGTTGTGCGAATTGGCGTATTCCAAAATCCCGTGGCGCTGATTACTGACATCCTGTTCATCCGTGCTGACCCTTAAGTACGCATACACACCCATCACTTCTCTCCCTCGACTTGTTCAAAAAATATTCGATTTACTTTATACCATAAACGTTTAATTTTTAAAGTGTGAAAACCACTTGGCATTTAGGAAGGTTTTTTTTCGACAAAATTACTGCTTGATTTTTAATCAATTATCCTTTAAATTTTGCCCTCCTTATGAACACTTCAATTCAACTCGGATTGAGTGTAGGAAAAACAAAGATTTAGCGGATAACGTGGGGGAACCAGCGGCAAGTTTTGCCTATCTTGGTCAACGTCTTCGGCTGATTGCCACGACAACAAGATAAAAGGCTTAAATCCAACTTGGAATTTCTCAGAATCAAACGCACCCAGAAGCAGGTGCGTGCGGACGGCTCTCGCTATGCTGTTCCGATCCTGGTCACCAAAACACGCAAGTACGGCGATGTGACCAGCGAACAAAACATCTCCGTCAAAAAACCTGTTTTGGTGACTGGCGCTCACGACTCCGGAAAGACCCGTTGGGTCACCCGGCTACATGAACATGCCGGTGAAATCTGGGGTGCAAAAATCAAAGCTGAACCCCTGTTTTTAGACACCCTCAGTCCGTTGTCCGCCTGGTGTGATTCACCCGCCGTGGGCAAGTGGTGGAATCAGCAGCAACAGAAATTCCCACTCGATGACCGCCTGCCCTGGAAAAAGCTAAAACAACACGAACGTTCAGAAGCTTTATCCGCTTATTGCGAAGACACGAACGCCGTTGTGTTCATCGATGATGCGCACAAACTGTCCGGACGGAAATTACAGCTCGCCCGCAAATGTGTGATGGCCACCCGCATCTGGGTGATAGCCGCCAGTGAAGAACAACGCATACCGCCTAACCTGCGCACAGTGATGATGCGCCAGAAACCTCAAACATTCAGACTCGACACGGAAGCCGCTTATGACGCCACACACATCCTCATGTGGATACTCCTCGCCTACGCCCTCATTATTGGCTGGTGGGAAGCTGCCCTTATTATCGGCGGCCTTAAAGCGCTGGGTACTGGTCGCCGCGCTGCTCGTGCCGACTAGCGCCGCCTCAGATCCTCTGTATGACGCTGAGCCAGCCAAACCGATAGAGAACTCCGCCGAAACGCTGATAAGCGATTCTGACGCCGCTGAGGCTGCAGAAAACCCGCTTTTCAGCTTTTGGCCTTGGGCGAAAGGTGAAGCACAGCAGCCACCACCGGCGCAGCCTTACAAAATTCCAACGCTGAGCGGCGACGAACTGGACTTTAAAACCAAACCACCGGCACTGGTGAAAGCCCCAAAAATCGACGCCGACGCGGTGTATCAGTACGTGTTGAACTGCTACCCCGAAGCCAGCAAATGGAATCTGGACGTCAACCTACGCGCACAAATCGCCAGTACTCCGGAAAGCATCCTCAGTAGCGCAGGCACCAGCACCACGGAACTGGGTGATTCTTACCTAGCTATCGTGGCCAGCCTGCCGCTGTATTCCAGCAAGGAACTTAACCGCGAAAAAGAACGCGAATCGCTGCGCCGCCAGAATGTGGCCACTATCGTCTCGGATTTCATCGCCGCCATCGCCAGCCGCAACCACGCCATCCGTGAATTAACGCTGTACCGAGGCCTAGAAGCCCGTTCGGCACTGCGTGTCCAACAAGGCATATCCGAAGCCAAAGAACAGGTGACCTACCTCGAAAAAGTCGCCACCAGCCACAACACCCTGATCAAACAGGAAGCTAAAATCATGGAAAGCCGCCTGAAACTGTCCGGCATGTGCGACCCGGTCAACGAAAAAAGGATCAACCACTGGCTTAAAACCATCTCCGCCGTACCGCACAAGGATCTCGAAGGATGAAATGGATCAATCACCTAGCGATTGCAGGCGCAACCACTGCGATCATTAACCCCATGCTAGTACCCATCGCTTTACTCGGCTCCACGGCACCCGATTGGCTGGAACCGGTGATCAAAGCCACCACCGGCAACGACGTAAAACACCGGGGCGTAACCCATTACGTTGTGGTCTGGGCCGCTGCGCTGGCTTTCGCCCTGTTGTTATGGGACTTCCACGGCCTATTAGCGGCATTCTGCTGGGGCGGACTCACCCACGTATTAGCCGACTCGATGACGGTCACCGGCGTACCTTTCTCGCCCAACTCAGACCGACGTTTTCACCTGTTCGGCGGACGCCTCAGAACCGGCGAGTCCGGAGAATACGCCGTAGCCTGGGGCATTGTGGCCATCTGCGCAGTCGGCATGCAGCTAGTACACACCAGCGGCAACTGGTATCCGTTCTTTTACGATTGGCCGGGACTATATGAACAGGGAATCATCGACGGTAAGGAATGGAAAGATAACCGCTTCCGGTTTTTCTGATGCAGCAACTAATGCTGTTTATTTTGATACTTACCCTGTTGCCAGCCACAGCAGCCAAAGACAAAAAGTATGAAAAACATTATCAGGCGGAGTGGTGCACCGGAAAAGGCAAAACCGAGCACGTACTGCCCGACCGCACCCGTGTTGATTGCCTGACCGCCAGCCACGCGATTGAATTTGATTGGGGCAAGAAATGGCATGAAGGCATTGGCCAGAGCCTGTATTACGCTGTGCAGACGGAAAAACGTGCCGGTGTGGTGCTGATCCTGACAGGACGTAAACAGTACAAGTACTGGATCAGGCTAAACAGCACTATTGACCATCATCAGCTGCCGATTGATACCTGGCTGATTGAAGATTATTAAACCGTGCAGTAGGCATAATGTTTCAGCGCGGGCATAACTGTCCCGTTGGCAACAATTTATCTTGCGCCTGCAAAATCGCTTTTTAAAGCAGGTCAGTTGGTGGGGTCTGATTCGCGTATGCGCTGGGAGTGAGGTGGTTCTGTTGTGGTGTTCCTCTTTTTAGGTCACTCAAGTGGCGAAGATTTGGGGCGGGGTGAAATGATAGTTATCCACAGGGTAAGCCTCTCTCCTTGCGTTAGAGTTAGTTAAATAAGAGTTAGAATAGAGTTACAGTTTTCATAATGCTTTTAAGTGCATGAAATAACAAAACTTTATTACTGGGTGGGTGACCGTAGTACCGTGCGTGGGTGACCGTAGTACCGTGCGTCGAGGTGACCATAGTACCGAAGATTGACAATAGCATTACTCTCACTTAGAGTGACCGTAGTACCGAAGATTTTGATTTGAATAAGGCAATCAATGACCGTTACACATTTAGCCCCTGTTAAATATAACCAAGGTGATTTTTTCACTGCCAATATCTTTGATAGTTTGCCGTTTAAAGACGACATGGCGGGGATGGAGCATCCTTTATTTACGCTCTCAAAGAAACCAGACATGCGGATACTCCGCTATGAGAACGGAAATGCCAGCATAGAAATGCAACCAAGTGCTTTTGGTTTACCCTCAATCATGGATAAAGATGTTTTACTCTATTGTGCTTCTGTCGTGATGGAGAAAATCAACCAAGGAGAATGCCCCCCTAAGACCATTCGATTGTCATTGCATGATGTTTTGGTAGCAACTGGAAGGGAAACAAACGGCAAAAGTTACGATATTATTAAACGCTCATTGAATCGGTTAGCTGGGTGTCTTCTTAAGACTTCAATCAAAACCGGACGGACAGAGCAAGGAAAAGCCTTTCATTTACTAGAGAGTTTTGAGTACCTTGAAAGTGTAAAAGTAAAACGTAGGATTATAGGCGTTGAAATCACCTTATCAGACTGGTTTTATAACTCTCTGATCGCTAAAGAAGTACTAACAATTAACCGGGATTACTTTGATATACGCTCACCATTAGAACGGCGCATTTATGAGATAGCGCGAAAGCATGAAAAGCACATGAAAAAATCCGGTAGTTGGAGCATTAGTGCAGAAAATTTACGTTTAAAAAGTGGGTATGCAGCTGGGCTAAAGTACTTTACTCGCTCAATAAAAAAATTATGTGCTTCCAACCATATCCCCGATTACCTGCTGTTTTTGGATGCAAAAAATATTGTGCATTTCAAACTGAAAAACAACGCAGCGCAGGAAGACGCGGAAACAGAACATCAATACCAATTAGAACTTGATACCGAAATCACACACGCCCTATCAGAGGCCGACATCGCCAAGGCAAAAAAAGCTGCAGGACGCGCTGACATTTACGGGCTATGGTCTGACTTCAGGCAATACAACATGGATGCCAACAAGCAACTGGATAACGTAACCGCCGCCTTTATTGGCTGGTGTAAGTCAAAACGAATGTAAACCCAAAGGAGAAAGCACACTGTAAAAAACAGCTGTAGATAACGCCCTACCCCAGTGCGCTAACACTGAGGCAGGACTTCACAACTCAATACCCGATTAAGAGAACTTGAGCCATGCAAAACGCATCATATCAAACCACGCGCTCGCCTGTGCGCGACATAAAACCAGCCACCACTAACGGCGACCTGGCCCGTTTTATTCTGCAACTCACCGCCTATGCGGTGTTCTTCCTGTTCATCGTCATCGACGGTTTAAGAAACCCTATTAGCTACGACAGCAAATTTCTAACCCTGCCTTACCTGATCGGCGGCTTTGCGCTGGTGCGGTCAATCTGTGAAGCCCTCACGCATCACTACGACCTGCACGCCGTGCTGTTTACGCTCGGCTTGTCCACATTAGCCGTTCTGGCCTGATAAGGAGGTGACACCATGAATCTTTTAATTTTGTCGCTGGCCATGATTATTGTGCTGGTGCTGGCCATCTACGCCATGACCCGAGGCCAAGCCATCGAGAACGAAATACAGCGCCTTGTGACCACCAAACCGCTGGAGCAAATCTATGACGAATACCGCAGCAATAATTTCACGCTGAATCTGTATGTTGCCGGTGGCATCCTGCTAACCGGTGCATTCGCTTTAATCTTCTTTGGTGCCGGGGGTTTAGATCCGCGCTTGTGGGATCTGGTTAACTGGATTTTTGCGGTGATTGGCATGACGGCCACCGTGGCCATCACACTGGGGCAACGGTCGTTATACTCCAGCGTCCGCCAGAATATGGCGGCGCTGCTGGTCACGCTGTTAATCCTGACCTTCGTGATTTTCTCCGAAGTCGCGACCAGCTCAGAACGGGAAGACAGCCTTGTTCGTGACCGTTCTTTAAATTCGCCGACCCTCAGCGCGGTACTGGGTAAGATCACCAATCCCGATCCCCTGCCCCCTTCCCGCGCCAGCTATTACTATGCGGAGGCAGCCCGCTATCAGTCACTGGCCGACAACTGCAGCGACCCTTGTAAACGCGCTAATCAGGCACAAGCCGACAAGTACACCGTACAGGCACAGTATGAGGACAGCCGTTTTAATGCTGCCCTTGCTGCGCAACGCCAACACAAAACGGATTTAATCGACCATTCGCAAAATCTGGAGTATGTCGAAACCAACCATACCGCCGTGGTGCGCTGGATTAAGGAAGTATCCGCCAGCACCTGGGCGGCGGCGATGATGTTTGCCTCACTGGTGTTTGTGATTGCCTTTGAAAGTGGCTTTCACTTCACCGGCACCCGCAACGGAATTTACATTGAAGCCCTTTCACGGCTGGGCTATAGCGTCAAAAGGCGCACCAAACGACCTACCCTTTACCCCAAGCAGGCAGAGCCGCCCGAAACCCGCATTCCAAAGCAGGTTACACGGACAAACGCGGACACAGAAAACATGCATGACATGGACAAAACCGACCCCAACCGGCAACAGGAATTAGATGATATGGCGCTGTTTTACCAGAACGCCAAAAGCGCCAAAGTAGGGGAGCTGCTGACCTGTCCGACCTGCGCGGAACGGTTCAGGAAGAAAACCTATAACCAGTGTTTTTGTGCGAGCGGTTGCCGTGATACGTTCTGGAACCTGACTAAACCCGAAAGACTGCAAGCCGCCAGAGGCGCGTAGCATTTCATTAAAATCAGGGTAGGGAACTAAATCGGATATAATACTATCCATCAACAAAGCGCGTTTGTTCAGGACGCGCTTTTTTCATCCGAATAGCCGCGCCCAAAAACCTTTTTTAGTGGTTTGCTGTTCCTGATGGGTGATATGAGTCAGCATTCTTTGTGTGTCCCGCCGTTCCGTAGCTTCCTCATCCAGTCTTTTCCGCAAATCTTCAATGGTTTGCTGAGCATCTGAAAACCGTGCTTCCAACGCTTCGATTTTAGCCTCTAAACGACTGGTTTCCGAAAACCGGTTTTCAGGGGGTAAGGGGGGGTAAGATGGGGTAGGTGTCGGTTTTGAGACTGGTTCTGAAACCGGTTTTTCAG
>CALHAO010000268.1 GCA_937931765.1 uncultured Thiotrichaceae bacterium | reverse complement strand
TTGGATCAAAGGCTTGTCGACAACGGGCAGCATTTCCTTGGGAATAGCCTTAGTCGCAGGCAACATGCGTGTACCTAGCCCAGCCACAGGAATTACAGCTTTACGGATTTTATGTTTGCTTTGTTCAAGCATTATTTTTCCTTTTCATAAAAGTATTGCCTATGGCAAAATTAGTATTATAGACGCTATTCACTGCTACCCGGAGAAAGCACATGACATCAATCAAGACATGGCTCCCCATTTAGTTCAATTATGAAGCAAAAAGAGGTTAGAGCAAAAAGATAGTGATGAACAGACAATAACGGGGGATGCATATGAAAAAAGCCCCCCAAGCATGAAAGACTTTCACAGCAAATTAACATACCTCACCATAAGCAGGAGCACTTTTTGAAGATAGACGACAAAGTGATCCTACACCCGCCTTGCACAATTCCACCAATTTCGCAGGTTCCAGCTCAAGTTCCAGACCACGCTTGCCGCCACTGACAAAAATGCTATCAAACTGCAATGCAGATTCATCCAGCACAGTCGGCAGCAGCCGTTTCTGGCCTAATGGACTAATACCGCCCACCAAATAGCCGGTGATACGTTCAGCCTGATCAGGATCAGCCATTTCTGTTTTTTTAGCACTCATGGCTTTTGCCACAGCTTTCAAATCAAGCTTTTCTGCAGCAGGAATAATAGCAACCCCCAAGCTCCGGGCATTACCATCTAACATCACCAATAAGGTCTTAAATACGCGGGCAGGCTCCAGCTGCAGAGCATCAATGGCTTCCAGGCCATAGGCACCCGATTGTGGAGAGTGTTTATACTCATGTACCTGAAAAGTTGCGGCGGATTTTTTTAGTAAGTTGATGGCCGGTGTCATTTGATCAATACTCCATGTAGAAGAACTGATAACAGTATGCCTATAACAACATTCCGGTGACAAATAAAAAAAGCCCGATAGTTATATGCATAACTATCGGGCTGATAAGATCGACGTTGGGGTCGACTATGTAGAGAGAAATTACATGGTACACAGAAAAGTGTAAACACAGTGTTACACAACGTAAAATTCTTGTAGAAACCATAGACTTCCGTACTAGTCATGTGAAATCAAACAATTCACCATACTGGCTAATCGCATAGCGGTCGGTCATGCCCGCAATATAATCCGCAATTGCTCTGGCTTGCCCGGCATCTCCCTGTTCCTCCCACAACTCATGTGCAAATTGCTGGTGCTTTGCCGGTAGCAAGCGAACATCATTCATAAATGCACCAAACAATGCTTCAATGATCCGCTGCGCCCGCCAGGTCGAACGATAAACCGTCGGGTGAAAATACAGGTTTTCGCGTAAAAAACGTTTAAGCTCATTTTTCTGTTGCCGCATCAACACACTGTATTGCATCAATGGCACATCATGCTGTCGCACTTCAGCCAAACTTTGCACACCCGAAGCATTAATAGCCGTAAAACTGGTTTCCGTCAGATCAATCACCATCCTGCCAATTAAACGCCGCAGAATCTCATTCACTTGCTTACGCCCGCTCAGATCAGGGTATAAACTTTGAACCTCAAGCCAAACCTCACGAAAAACCGGCACTTCAATCAGCTGCTCAAGTTGAATTAAACCTGAGCGCAGCCCATCATCAATATCATGGTTATTATAGGCAATTTCATCAGCAATGTTGGTTAACTGCGCTTCCAGTGAAGCCTGCGCTTTATTCAAAAAGCGCTCGCCAACATCGCCCAGTTTTTTTGCATGTTTCACAGCACAATGCTTTAAAATACCCTCACGTGTTTCAAAACACAGGTTCAATCCGGAGAATTGTGCATATACATCTTCCAGCTGATCAACCACTCTTAACGACTGCAGGTTATGCTCAAAGCCACCGTATTCAGCCATGCATTTATTCAGCGCATCCTGTCCGGCATGACCAAAAGGCGTATGTCCCAAATCATGTGCCAGCGCAATCGCCTCCACCAAATCCTCATTCAGCTGCATATTACGCGCCACGGAACGGGCAATTTGTGCCACTTCCAACGAATGCGTCAGGCGGGTACGGTAAAGGTCACCTTCATGATTAACAAATACCTGCGTTTTATATTCCAGGCGGCGGAAAGCTCTGGAATGAATAATCCGATCCCGGTCTCTCTGGAAAGCAGTGCGGTACTTCGGATCAGCTTCGGCAAAACGGCGGCCTTGGCTAGTTACCGGATCAGCAGCATAAGACGCTGACATACCTAAAGATCCCGCGCCAGAACACGCTGCAATGCAGCCGGATCAAAATCAGCGGTAATCACAGACTCACCCAGCCCCTTCATCAGAATCAACCGCAAGGTTCCATCCAATACTTTTTTATCCACTGACATATAACGCATAAAGTCATCACTACTCATACTTTCTGGCGGTGCCACCGGAAGCCGCGCTTTGATCAGCAAACGGCGGATAAACTCAACTTCATCAGCCTGCAGCCAACCCATTAATAACGAGTGCTCTGCTGCCATAACCATGCCTGCCGCCACGGCTTCACCGTGCAGCCAGTTGCCATACCCCATTGCTGACTCAATCGCATGACCAAAGGTATGGCCCAAATTGAGTAAAGCACGCTGATCCGCTTCAAATTCATCAGCAGCCACCACTTCAGCTTTATGCTGGCAGGATCTGAAAATGGCTTCAGCCATCACATCAGGATCACGAGCCAACAAATTATCCATTTGCTCATCTAACCAATGCAGAAAATCGACATCGCGGATCAGGCCGTATTTAATCACCTCAGCTAATCCGGCACTTAACTCACGGTCACCCAGCGTACTCAATACATCGGTATCAATCAGCACACATTGTGGCTGATAAAACGCACCGATCATATTTTTGCCTAAGGCATGATTGACACCAGTTTTACCACCCACTGACGAATCTACCATCGACAACAAGGTGGTTGGGATTTGAATAAAATTCACGCCACGCTGATAGCTGGCAGCGGCAAAACCGCACATATCACCGACTACACCGCCGCCCAATGCCAACAAAGTTGTTTTACGGTCGGCATGCTGCTCAAGCAAGTGCGTATAAATCAGGTTCATGGTTTCCAGATTTTTGAAGGTCTCACCATCCGGCAGTACCACAGCAGAATATTTTAATGCAGCGATGTTCTGTTCCAACTGATCCAGGTATAACGGTGCAACGGTTTCATTCGACACCGTGACACAACTCGCCCCCTGAATATGTGGAAGTATCAGCTCAGGTTGCGACAATAATCCCCGGCCAATATGAATCGGATAACTACGGTCACCAAGGTCAAGTTCGAGTGTTTGCATGCGATCTGTCCTGTAATTTTTTCAGTCTTTGCATAATATGGCGGGAGATGGTTGAAGCACGCTGCCTGCCGGTGGGAACCACCAAATCAGCTAATTCTAAATAGTGACCTTCGCGGGCTTTTAATAAATCCCGTAAGGTTTGCAGCGGGTTTTTCGTCTGCATGAGCGGACGGTTTTTGTCATGGCGAATGCGGGAGTACAACTGCTCAGCAGAAGCACGCAGATAAACCACCTGTCCGGCATTTTTAAGATTGAGCCGGTTACTTTCACGCATAAGGCTACCACCGCCCGTGGCAAGCACAATATTATCAAGCTGACTAAGCTCCTCAATAACATGTGCTTCACGATCGCGAAAACCATCTTCGCCTTCAATGTCGAAGATGGTCGGTATACTAACGCCGGTTCGTTCTACGATTACATGATCGGAATCATAAAACGTCAACTTACAACGTCGCGCTAATTGCCTGCCGATTGTTGACTTCCCCGCGCCCATGAGGCCAACCAGAATAATATTCTTTTGCATTCTGGTTTTATGCCAGCAGTGGGCACGGGAATCAAGCTTTATCGTCCGGCAACCTTCTTACCACTGCTATCAACAATCTTCGGAGTAACGAAAATCAGCAGTTCACGTTTATTCTCACTTTTATTGGTCTTGCGGAACAAACGTCCAACAATCGGCAAATCACCTAACACCGGCACCTTCGTCGTGCCGTTAATATTAGTCTCTTCATGTACGCCACCCAGAACAATTGTTTGGCCATTTTCTACCAGCACCTTGGTCTGAATCTCACGAGTATCAATACTCGGCACACTGTTATACACCGTACCTACGGTATCCTGATTCACCTTAAGATCCATAGAAACATGCTCATCAGGCGTAATCTGTGGCGTTACCTCAAGACTCAATACAGCCTTTTTGAAGGCTACGTTGGTAGCACCACTCGAACTGGCCTGCTGGTAAGGAATTTCCACACCCTGCTCAATAATGGCTTTGGTCTGATTCGAGGTAATCACTCTTGGTGTGGCAACAATCTCACCCTTACTTTCTGCCTGCAGTGCTGACAACTCAAGATCCAGCATAAAGTCCGATGTCAGGATAGAGAAACCAAAGCTACCCGCAGAGCCTATCACGGGCAGATTCACATTCAAGCGGTCACTAATGCCCGGTATAGTGACAGTTCCGCCACCTGCCGAGCCGCCACCGGAAGCAATCGAGTTGTAATAAGTATCTGAAGCACCATTCAAACTACCTGCCCCCAAACCAATGGAGTCATTATTCAACCAACGTGGCGACGCACCAAAACGTGCGCCCAGCTCTTTACCAAATTCATCATTGGCAATAACAATGCGCGATTCAATCAGCACCTGTTGCACCGGCACATCAAGCACTTTAATCAGATCACGTATCTGTGCAATTTGCTCAGCTGTATCTTTCACTAACAAGGTATTAGTGCGCTCATCCGAAGAAACACTACCACGCTGGGATAAAAGAGAATGACCATCCTCCTCACCCGTGGAACGCCTTTCAATCAGTTGCAGCAAATCCGATGCCTTAGCATAATTGACCGGAATATACTCTGTCACTACAGGCTCCAGTTCAATCTTACGCTTGGCAATCTCCAACGCACGGGCATCCTTAGCATCCAACTCAGCGCTGGGAGCAACCCAGATAACTGTGCCATTCTCACGCATGCCGAGGTTCTTGGACTCCAGCACAATATTCAGCGCCTGATCCCATGGAACATCTTTTAATCTGACCGTAATACTGCCATTGACGGAATCACTGACTACAATATTTTTATCCGTGAAATCAGCCAGTAACTGTAACACCGCCCGGACTTCAATATCCTGGAAATTCAGCGAAAGCTTCTCACCTTTAAAGGTACGCTTTTCCTGCTCGCCTAACTTTAATTTTTTCTTAGTGGTGTCGATCTTATCAATATGAACGGTATAAACATTGCGGCTCTTTTCTGTACGGTATTTGAATCCGGTGTTACCAATAATCGATAAATGACCGTTTCCGCCACGTTGTGAAATCTGAATACCCGATACCGGAGTCGCAAAATCCAAGACATCCAGACGTTTGCGCCAGTTACCCGGCACATCCAGGTCATGTAGCGTCAGGTTTAAGATATTTGCACGTTTATCATCCGACACATCAACATTGCCGTGTGGCAGAGTGACAATCACACGACCACCACCATTGGCATTACGCCGGAAATCGACGCCACGCAAAGCATTAACTGCCGCCGGAGACTGTCTTGGCGCTGGCCTGGACGCAGCCGCTCTCGCAGGCTGTTGCTGTGCACGCTGCACTGGTCGCTGTTGAGCGGGACGTTGTACCTGTTGCGCTACAGACAAAGCAGGCGGCACAGATACAGGATTCACACGCGGAACCGGCTGTCGCACAGGCCTTGCCTTTGGCTGATGGCGTGGGGCAACCATCTGTTGTGCAGGTTGCTGTTTACCTGCAGATGGGTTGCGATACCATTCATAGGATTGATCTATAGCCGCTTTGCCTGTCGTTCTTTGATTCTGAGCCGCTTGTTGCTGAGCAGCCGTATAGCGCTTGGCCGGAGGCATACCCGCAGGTGAATTAAAGATCAGCACAAGGTCATCACCACGCGCTTCAACGCTGTAATCCACGAATGTTTTTAGTGCAACAACAACACGCGTCTGACCTTTATTATTAGCCGAGCTAATCGACTTAACGACACCCGCACCAAAAGCATTACGTCGGGCTTTTGGTAAGACTTCGACCTGGGGAAAATCGAAAACAATACGGGGTGGATTTTCCAGAATAAATCCCTTGGGGATGGTGACAGAGCGCTGAAAATCAAGACGAACTTCTGTCTTATTCGCTGCGCCCGGCTTTACATCAATCATTTGTAATTTATTAAGAACTGCTGCGGATGCTGTATTCAGGCAACACCCTAACAATCCACAGGAAAACCAAAATGCGGTTTGCTTTATTTTTTTCATTATTGCCAACCTTTTACAAAACTATATTTTTTTATTGGGGTTTGAAATTGCTAACTCATTATCACGCTTCTCGTAACCACCGAAACCATTTTCAACAATTTCAGATAACATGACACTGACATCTTTTACCTCAAGAATCTTGCCATGATTCCTGCCGATATAGTTGCCTTCTTTCACTCTGTGTACTGAGCCACCTGGGACACGAATTAAAGCCCACAGTTGTTTTTCTTTAAATACAGTGCCTACCATTTTAAGACCGTCCAGCGGGAATTTCTCCAGAAACTCCGGTAGCCGGTTTTTATCAATCATCACCGAATTTTCCATTGGCCGGTCTTTCTCAGGCGACAAAATAGAAACATCAAACGGATCAAGGTCATGACCCGGATAGATAAACCGTACATAAGGCTTGATCACCGGAATCGGTTCAATCGGCTTTGCAGGCCGGGCCTTTACCTCAGTCACATAGCTAGACAAATCAGACATATCATGGTTACAAGCACTCAGTCCGCTCACTAAGCCTAGTAGCAGAAATAATCTTACAATGCTTGCATAGTCAGAATTTTTTATATTAATTAAATTATTCATACCTTAAACACGCCTCATCATTTTTTAGTCAGTAGTTCATCACCACCAGAACTACTATCTTCCAAATATCGATATGTTTTAATCAGCGCTTCCATGCGCAGACGCTGGGAAACACTATCAAGACTGGTATTTGCATTCCCGGCTTTAGTCTTTGCATTATCATTTTCAGCATTCAGGCTGATATTGTGTATCGTGACAATTCTCGGTAAACCGGAAATATCGCTGACAAAAGTCGCCAGCTCTTTATAAGTCCCCAACGCAATCAGCTTAATCGGCTTTTCAGCATAGAACTCTTTGGAAATCTCATTTAGTGGCTCAAAGCGTACGATCTCAAGACCGTTACTGACACCCTTCTCCGAAATATCAATGATCAATGACGGGATTTCAGTGCGGCTGGGTAATTGCTGCATCAGATTACCAAATGACCGCTGCATCTCAGACAGCTGCGCCTCATAGGCTTCCAGCTGACTGGCTCTGCGTTGTTTTTGTTCAAAAGTCGCGCGTAATTCTATTTCTTTATTCTCTACCCGCTCGAGTGCTTCAATGCTATCAGTGATCACCAGCTTGTAGCCTAAAAATAGGATCAACGCCATAATTAGCAACAGAACCACCGCCTTAATCGGCCAACCGGCACTACCAGGATCTTCTGCTAGATTATTAATGTCCTGCAGGTTCATTTTGGCTCTCCTTGCTTTAACAGCTGCTTCACATCCAGCTTAAAGTCGCGTAAGGGTGATTCCGACTCGCCCTCTTTTGCCACCGAAATAATGCTCAGGTTAGATGAGGTCAACCATTCCGACTGCTCAAGCCGGTTCATATACCCGGATACCCGTGCATTTGATTCCGCCTTACCTACCACATTAACAGTAGTTCCACTCTGCTTGAGATTCGCCAGATACATACCACCCGGCAATGCCGTCGCCATTTCATCAAATAAATGCACAATAGCCGGGCGGGTACTTTGCAGATTTTCAATCACCTCCATCCTGCCTAACAGTGCCTGCTTAGTAGCATCCAGCTTTTTAATCCTGGCGATATGCTTGTCCAGAACTTTGATTTCATTGGTCAGGTAATTATTACGCTGCTCCTGACGTTCAATGGATGATTGCATGTAGGTATGTCCCAGAAACACCATAGCCGCAGCTAACGCTCCCGCAAAACCTAATAGTGCAAAAAACTGTTTCTTCTTCTGATCCCGCGCCTTATCACGCCAGGGCAATAGGTTTAAACCATCCATTTAATCCAGCCCCCGCAAAGACAGACCTGCCGCAATCAATAGCGCTTGCATATCATTAGTGAAACGTACCGGACTAACCCGCGAACCCAGCGCCACCTGTGTAAATGGATTAACCACTTTTACTGGTGTGCCGATAACCGACTGAATTTGCTCATCAATACCCGGAATCCGCGCACAACCGCCAGAAATCAGGATCTGACTCACCGAGTCATTCTGACTGGACGCAAAGTAAAACTGCAGGAAACGATGCAACTGCCGCACCATATTATCCTTGAACGGATCAAGCACTTCGGCGATATAGTTTTCCGGTAGATTACCTTCTTTCTTGGCCAAACCTGCTTCCTGCCAGGTCAGACCATAACGGTGCATGATTTGCTCAGTTAGCTGACGACCACCAAATGACTGCTCTCTGGAAAAAGTCAGGCGGCCCTGCTCAAACACAGTAATACTGGTCATGCTGGCACCAAAATCGACCACAGCTACAGAATCATATTGATCTAACTCAGGCGTCAGACAACGCAAAACTTTTTCCAAAGCATGCGTTTCAGTATCAACAATTTCTACCGTAAGACCAGCCATTTCAGCCGCTGCCAACCGCACCTCAACATTTTCTGAGCGCGTACCTGCCAGTAAAATATCCAGCATTTCAGGGTTATTGCGCGAAGGCCCCAACACCTCGAAGTCATAACTCACTTCATCCATAGAATAAGGGATGTGCTGATCAGCTTCGATGGCAATCTGGGCCTCAAGCTCAGAACTCGGAATAGAGGCAGGCATATTGATAATTTTATTAATAGCCATTGAGGTTGGAATCGCCAGAGCACAACGCTTCAGACGACTACGACTATCGCGCTGCGCCTTACGAATAGCTTCACCCACCGGCTCAGGCTCAATAATATCTTTCTCATTCGAGACACCTTCCGGCAAGGGGGCCACCGCATAACTTTCAATGCGGTATTCCTTACCCTTACGGGACATTTCGACCAGCTTGACGGCAGAAGAACTGATATCAATGCCTAATAGATTTTGCTTACGTTCAAGAAATGAAAACACATTAGAACCCAATTAATTATTTTGTTATACATTAAGCAGTACGCAGGTAGCATTAGACTTAATAAACAAGCCAGTACAAAAAATACGGCCTACAAAAATGCTAATCACTTTTCCATGCGTACCTACCCAAATGGGGCTGGTACTAAACTTGAAAATAGTCTACTCTGGCACCCTGTGGGATGCGTTTGTTTCAGATAAACGGAGAAACATCAGAAACCAGAAATTTATCAGGCAATATAACAACTTTAAATGCTGCCACCTTCCTGCTGACATGTGCTTTTAATAACTATAAACGTGGCCAACCGGCCTGAACTAATACCAGACTATGCGCTTTTTTGGCAAAATAATTACCCTGTGTTTCAGTAGCTTTTTCACGCTATTCACCATCAGCCTGACCGCTATGGTAGCGGGCTATTTCTACTATTCCCCCCAGTTGCCCGATAGCAAAGATCTGCACCAGATTGAGCTTCAGGTACCGCTACGTATTTACTCAGGTGATGAGCGACTCATTGCTGAGTACGGTGCTAAACGCCGCAGGCCCGTTGCATTGGAACAAGTTCCGGACAGACTGCGACAGGCCTTTATTGCGATTGAAGACGCCCGTTACTACCAACATCAGGGCATCGACTTCAAAGGCGTTGCCCGTGCAGCGTATAGCGTGATTTCAACAGGACGAGCTTCTCAGGGTGCCAGCACCATTACCATGCAGCTGGCCCGGAACACTTTTCTGGACAGCCGGAAAACCATAGAGCGTAAACTCAAAGAAACCTTACTGGCATTTAAATTAGAACGGACGCTGGATAAGGATGAAATTCTTGAGTTATATTTAAACAAAATCTACTTGGGTAATCGTGCGCATGGCATAGCAGCTGCCGCAGAAACTTACTACGGCAAAGACCAGTTAAGCGACCTTAGCCTGGCTCAAATGGCGATGATTGCAGGATTGCCAAAAGCACCTTCACGCTACAATCCTATCGCCAATCCGCAACGTGCGATGGTGCGCCGTGACTATATTCTCAAACGCATGCTGGAACAGAACTACATCAATCAGGATGAATACTCGCTGGCTGTTCGTGAACCCAATACTGCCAGAGTCCACAAGCCTGACATAGAAGCTAATGCCCCTTATCTCGCTGAAATGGTGCGCTCCGTCATCGTTAAAAAGTACCATGATAAAGCCTATACGCAGGGCTATCACGTCTATACCACACTCGACCCTGAGCTTCAGCAATATGCGTCAGATTCATTACGCAAATCGTTGATCGACTATGACCGGCGTCATGGGTATCGTGGGCCGGAAGACCAGATGGATCTGGATGCCTATGCCGGACGTGAAGAGTGGCTGGACAAATTGTCCACCTACCCCACCGTGGCGGGCATGCAGATCGCATTAGTTATCAAAGTTGATGCTAAACAAGCACAACTACTCCTATTAAATGAAGAAACTATCACCCTGGATTATGAGGCAGTCAGCTGGGCCAGAGCCTTTGTTAACGCTGACCGCAAGGGACGCAAACCCCGCAAAGTCACTGATGTAATCTACACCGGTGATGTCGTATGGGTTCGCCAGAAACCAACTGAAACAAAAGCCGATAAGAAACCCAATGACACTGAAGCCGAACAGGAACCGATATGGCAATTAGTGCAGGTGCCTAAAGTCGGAGGTGCCCTGGTAGTACTTGATCCGGCCAGTGGTGCCGTGCGGGCAGTGATGGGTGGTTATGATTATTACCGCTCGAAATTCAACCGCGCCACTCAGGCGATGCGCCAACCCGGCTCCAGCTTTAAGCCCTTTATCTATTCAGCAGCGATGACTAAAGGACTGACACCGACCAGCGTTGTCAACGATGCTCCTATCACAGTTCCCGGCACCAACTGGAGTCCCAAAAACTACGGCGGCGGCTACGTTGGCCCCACCACGATTGCTGAAGCATTGGCAAAATCACGTAATCTGGTATCTATTCGCTTATTACGCACCACCGGCATTCCTTACACCATCGACTATGCTATGCGTTTCGGTTACCAGCGCAAATACCTGCCGCCGAATCTCACACTCGCCTTAGGCACAGGACTGACTACCCCTTTACAAATGGCTACGGCTTATTCAAGTTTTGCTAATGGTGGCTTTAAAGTTAATTCACATTTCATCAAACGTATCGAAGACAGTATTGGTAATGTTATTTATGACGCCAGTACAGACATAAAATATGCCTGTGGAGATAACAAAAAATTCTGCTCAATTGACCCTATCACCGGTAAAGCAATAGCAGAGATCAAGAGCAAGGAAGAGCCACAGAAAAAAACAAATGAGGATAAAACCGAAGATACCGCCAATGCTGATAGCGAAAACTCACCAGAAAATGAAATTGCTGCCAAGTCGGAAGGTATACAAGTCGCGGCCGCCACGCGCATTATGGACTCTCGTACCAATCAAAACATAGTCAGCATGATGCAGGGTGTAACACAATTTGGCACAGCAGCCAGGGCCGGACGCATTCTCAAACGCAAAGACCTTGCCGGAAAAACAGGTACAACCAATGACCAAAAAGACTCATGGTTTTGCGGTTTTACGCCTGATTACGTCACCGTCGCCTGGGCAGGCTTTGATGACATGGCTGAATTAGGTGAAGGTGAAACCTCGACTAAAATTGCAGTGCCCATGTGGGTTGACCTGATGCAGAAAATATTAAAGGACATACCTCAGAAACCCTGGGTAAAGTCCGGTAACAAACTGCAAAGCGTCAAAATTGATACGGATACCGGTGAAGTGGCCACTGATGATTCAGACAATGTTGCTGAAGAAGAACTTGCCGACATTCAAAAAATAGGACAAACCACACAACGATTTGAATTCACCAACTCTCAAGTGGCAACACAAGCAGCACAACAACAACAACAACAACAACAACAATTTGACACTGTGACACAGCAGCCGATCAGAAACATACCACCATCTCAACAACCTGCTGCACCGCCTCCGGAATCAGTAGAAATTCCTGAACAGATTTTTTGATGAATATACCCGATAAAAACACCCGGCAACTCGTTGCCGAAGAAGCAGCAAGACTAATTTACGACGAAGGGTATCGTGACTACCGACTGGCCAAGCAAAAGGCAGCGGTACGCATGGGCGCATCGACTCAAAGCAAAAGTCAGCCAAGTAACGAGGAAATTGAAATAGCTCTGCATGACTACATCAGCCTGTTTGCGGAAGAAGAACAAATCCCTGTGCTGCGCCATCACCGTGAAATTGCGGTAGAGGCACTCACCTTCCTGAAAGATTTCAACCCTTACCTGACGGGTGCAGCACTGGAAGGCACTTCCGGCCCACTGTCAGCAGTCACTTTATTTTTGATTGCTAACCGCGCGGAAGATGTGATTTTTTTCATGGAGGACGAGCAAATTCCGTTCCAGACTCACGATCGCAAAGTACGCTTCGGCAGCAAACAAGACTACTACCCTTTACTGAGGTTTTATGCAGATAATGTTGAAGTGGAACTGATGATCTTTCCTGATACCGG
>CALHAO010000267.1 GCA_937931765.1 uncultured Thiotrichaceae bacterium | reverse complement strand
CAATGGCCTGTTCCAGATCCTGCAGGGCTTGCTCCTGTGTTTGTTTTGGTAGTGCGAACATCAGGTCGAGATTGTAGTTATCGAATCCGGCATTGGTCGCTATCTCAGCAGCTTGCAGCGCTTCTGTATTTGAATGAACCCTGCCTAATGCTTGAAGGTGTTGTTGGTTAAAGCTTTGGATGCCGACGGATAGGCGGTTGATACCTGCTTCTCTGAAGCCTTTGAAGCGTTCCTGCTCAAAGGTGCCAGGATTGGCTTCCATAGTGATTTCGATATTGGGTCGAAAGGGCAGTAGGGCATGCACGCCGGTGATTAGTTCGTTGATGCTTTCTGCTGAGAATAAGCTGGGTGTGCCTCCACCGATGAAGATTGACTCTAGTTTTCGTCCCCAGATGTGCGGTAGTTCGCCTTCTAAGTCTTTTAGTAAGGCTTGAATGTAGGCTTTTTCCGGTAAGTCCTTCGGGGCGTTGTGTGAGTTGAAGTCGCAATAGGGGCATTTGCGGATGCACCAAGGGATGTGGATGTAGAGGGATAGGGGGATCATTGTTTTATCTTTCAGGGCGTTGCATGATAACTTTGAACTGATTGCCTTCACGATCGTCAATCAACTGTATGAAAGCGTAACTTTCCAGTGCACGTGGAATCCCGCTACCCAGACCCCGGTAAGGCATTTGCCGGGTGGCATGAGAGGCGATGACGGGGTTACGCATATTTGATAATCCAAAGCGAATCTGCTCGACCGTCAAATGGTTAGGCAAATGGCCAGGGCTGATAATTTCCACCCGGTCAATAAACATAAGGATGCGAATCGGGGCGGAAATAAAGTAATCACGGTGGATTAGTGCGTTGACTAATACCTCCTGCAATGCGATTTCAGGAATTTCAAGTTTACCGAGGCTGTTTACGCCTTGGCCTGCTTGTAGGCGGTGCAGGTTACGGGTGATAAAGAACAAGGCGCGTTCATACTGATCAAGCAGAGGGCCTTCAATATCCTCACTATCACGATAATCCTGGCTGGCGAGATCTGTGCCGTCAATATAGGCGGCCTTAATCATGAAAGCCGGGCGGAATTGCTGTGGATTTCTACCGAACAGCAAAAGCCCTGCAAGGTTTAACTGTTCGCCACTGCTGATGTGCAGACTTTTAGCGATTTGTTCCAATGATAAGCCAGACTCTTCCAATGTTTGTTTGTAACGGCTCTCAAAATAGACCGCCAGACGGGTACGGTGGATGTCTTCCAGGGTGGTATTGGGAATGAGATTCTCTTCAGCATAGATCAATCCGGTTTCCTGAAACATGCGCTGAATTTCTTCCCGTGCAGTGATGTGGCGTTTGTCTGCGCCTGCCTTAACCCAAATGCGTGCCTTATGATCCATATACGGCTTATTTAGACCGGCTGGTACATGTACCAGCATAATCATACCTTGCTCCAGCGTCATGTTTTGACTGGTAGGATGCACGGGCGGGCGTACATGCTGGGATGAGGCATTGGAAAGCAACTGGTTCAGGCGGGCGATGTCCTCTCGGCTCAGTCCGGTGACAGTGCCGTCATCCTCGATACCGATGATAAGGTAGCCGCCGTTGGCATTGGCGAACGCCACCAGTTCTGCAGCAAAGGCATTCACGTTGCTGATGTTGCGTTTGAACTGGTGTTGGCTATCTTCGCCCTGAGCGAGAATCAGTCCGAGTTGTTGAGTAGTGAGTGCTGACATAATTTGCTTCCTTGTTATACCTGTATAGTACAGATACTTTTTTACAAGCGCTGCTTTTCGTTCCGCTGCTAAGAAACTATCTTGTCAGCTCAGAAAGAGTGATGTTATAACTCAATATCTATTAAGCAGAAGAGTAATTATCTCTTATGAACTACCCACCCTCCAAACTCCCGCATGTCGGTACCACCATCTTCACAGTAATGTCGAAAATGGCTGCAGATTACAATGCAATCAATTTGTCTCAGGGCTTTCCCGATTTCAATGGCCCCAAAGCTTTACTGGAGCGGGTAGGTTATCACGTGGAGCAGGGCGCAAACCAATACGCGCCAATGGCTGGTGTACCTAGATTGCGGGAAGCTATTGCGGAAAAGGTGCAGCGCCATTATGGTCGTGCGGTATCCGATGAAGATGAAATTACCATCACCTCCGGCGGCACTGAGGCGATATTTGATGCGCTGGCAGCGGTGGTTTCAGTGGGGGATGAGGTGATTATTTTTGATCCGGCGTTTGATTGTTACGCGCCCGCCGTGTTGCTGAATAGCGGTGTTCCGGTGCACATTCAATTACAGCCACCCAGTTTTACACCAGATTGGGACGTGTTACAGGCTGCGATCACCCCGAAAACCCGGTTGATTATGCTGAACTCACCACATAATCCGACGGGAGCGGTGTTTACGGCTGAAGATATTGCTGCTCTGAGCGATATTGTGCGGGGTACGGATATTCTGTTGATTGGTGATGATGTTTACGAGCACATCCTGTTCGACGGTTGGGAGCATCACAGTTTTATCCGCAGTGATGAGTTGTATCAGCGCAGTTTTAATATTTCATCATTTGGCAAAACCTACCATGCAACGGGTTGGAAGCTGGCTTATTGTGTTGCACCGCCCAAATTGACCGAAGAATTCCGCAAAGTACACCAGTTTGTCACCTTCACTTCATCGACTCCCAAGCAATTGGCGCTGGCCGATTATATGGAGTACGACCCGCAGCATTGTTATGACCTTGCGGGGTTTTATCAGCAGAAACGTGATTTGTTTAATCGTGAGATGCAGAACAGTCGATTTACCTTCACACCTTCAGGCGGTACGTATTTTCAGTTGATGGATTACAGCGCGATCAATAATGAGATGAATGACATTGAGTTCTGTGAATGGTTAACAAAAGAGATAGGTG
>CALHAO010000266.1 GCA_937931765.1 uncultured Thiotrichaceae bacterium | reverse complement strand
TCAATGGTTAGCACAGTATCGTTGTCATCATCGGTGTCCAGTGCGTTAATGATACCATCACCATCGGTGTCCAGTGGCTGATCTGAATCACCTCCGATTTCTACCGCATCAGGTACACCATCACCATCACTGTCGGCGCTGTCCGGGTCGGTACCGATATCCCTTTCAACATCGTCAATAACACCGTCATTATCACTGTCTTCATCCTGATCAGTCACTATCACTTCCAGGGTTTGTACATCACAGGCAAAATTAGCATCACAAATCCGCACCTGAATGTCATAACGGTTATTCTCTCCCGTATCATTCGGCGCTTCAAAATCCGGTGGGGTAGCAAAACGCAATTCCCCCTGTACCCCCAGCGCAAACAGATTGCTATCAGCACCGCCACTAATGATCCACATCAGCCCATTCCCCTCGGTAGCACCGGAATCATCCTGTGCATTCAGGTCAATCACGACTGCCGTACTTTCTTCAGGAAAACTAACCGTAGCATTCGCTGCACTGCCATTGTTGATAATTTCCGGTGGCTGGTTCTCATCAAAATCAGTGACAGTAATAGTGAGTGTTTGCACATCACATGTTACCGCCACATCACAAATTCGAACCTGTACCTGGTAACTATTATCAGCGCCACTATCCTGCGGATTCTCAAAATCCGGTGGGGTGGCAAAACGCAGATTGCCCGCTGCATCCAGTGTGAATTCCCCGGCATCTTCACCACCGCTGATTGACCACGTCAGACCATTACCTTCTGTCTCACCATCTGCATCTTGTGCATTCAGATCGATCACTGCGGCACTGCCTTCAGAAACAACCACCGTAGCAGTCGGTGCGCTGCCATTGTGGGTAATAGTGGGTGCCTGGTTTTCATTGAGATCAGTCACTGTAATGGTGAGTGCCTGCACATCACACATGGCTTGGCTATCACAGACTCTCACTATCACCTGATAGTTATTATCTGCCCCGATATCCTGCGGATTCTCAAAATCCGGTGCACTAACAAAGCGCAACTGGCCGTTGGTATCCAACGTGAACTTTCCGGAATCCTCACCACCACTGATAGACCAGTTCAGGCCATTACCTTCTGTTTCACCGTCTGCATCCTGCGCATCCAGATTAACCACCGCTGCCGTGCTGCCTTCCGAAACCGTCAGCGTCGCGGTGGGAGCACTACTATTGTTAGTGATGGTAGGAGCCTGATTCTCATTGAGATCAGTAATGGTGATAGTCAGGTTTTGCGTATCACACACCGTGTGGCTATCACAAATTTTCACCTGTACCTGGTAGCTATTATCTGCGCCAGTATCCTGCGGATTTTCAAAATCGGGTGGCGTGACAAAACGTAGTTGGCCGGTAGCGTCCAGCGTGAATTTTCCGACATCTTCGCCGCCACTGATTGACCAGGTCAGGCCATTGCCTTCGGTCTCGCCATCAGCGTCCTGGGCATTCATGTTGATCACCACTGCCGCACTGTTTTCCGGAAAAGCAAGCACCGCATTGTCGGCGCTGCTGTGATTGATAATCGTCGGTGCAGCATTATCGGCAGGGTACAATGTCAGGCGTGCCGTATCATCTTCATCAGGCTTAGCCTGACGGTTATGAGGCGTGGAATCCGGGTCTTCATTGAAAGAAAACAGAATTTCACCGGCAAGGCGGTAACTATAAGCGGAACCCACGGCAAGGCGGAGCTGCAGAGTACGACTGCTATTAGCAGGCAGATTACCAACCGTCCACTCACTAGTGGAAGGTTCAAATGTGCCCTGAGAGTCATCGCTGATTAAGGTCACACCGGCTGGCAGATCAATATCTACCTCCACCAAGCGGGTATCCCGCGCCGAAACGTTTTCAACGGTATAAGCCACATCAACAAACCCGCCATACGCTGGTCTTAGCGTAGAAGCAGTCGCCGATAGCTCTAAATCCACACCAGCCGAATCGGTACTGGTCAACCACTTAAAGAAAACTGACGAATCATAAGCCTCATCGCCGGTATCAGCCAACGCCAGTTTCACCCGATAGGTTTCACCAGGCTGCAAATTGCCAATAGAGGCAGTGAGGGGTGTACTAAAACCATCCAGCTGTGTACCCGTACCACCGCCACCATTACCGTTATCAACAAAGTAACCGGCTTGGGTGAGTTCACAGGCAATACCGTCTACCTTCTCTGAGCCTGCCTGGCCATTGTTAAGATTATTGACTGTAATCGGGAAATTAGTATCCGGTATAATGGCTGAATTACGGGTGCCGTTGAGCCCCGGCCCGGAGACAAACAAACCGAAAGCGTCATTAAATTCACTACAAACATATTCCGGGTATTCTTCCGACCCGAATACATGCAAAAAATTGAGCCGGTCGCCTTGAGGAATAATATCAAACTCAATAATCACCGGGTCATACTTGGCAGCAGCACTGATATTCGTTAAATCCGGGTCTGAATATTCCTGACGGGTATTGACAGTGTAATTAGCAAAATTGTTCGGCCCGAGAATACTGCGCTGGTTACCGGTGGTCATATACAGACCATTATCAATATTAAGCACCGGGTCAGTCCCGGCAGGATCATCACCACCAGTAAACAGACCATATTGTCCGGAAACGGCCTTAGTAATCTGAACAGCCTTTAATTCAAGACCAGGGCCGCCAAGTACTGAGCGAATAGAAGTGACAGTAGCGCCTTCAGTGAGAGTTAGTTCAGCCTGAACAGACTGGCTGGCACCGACACATAAAGTCAGGGCAAAGAAATACCGCAATGGTTGGGTATAGTAACGCATAAACAAGCCTTTGTTTTTATTATAATTAGCACACGTAAGTAGGATGAGTAACTGACAGCAAGCCAAGATTCATACTCATACTTAAAGCTTATCACCTTTAATAAATTTTTTCTATATCAATGATGGTTTTCCAAGTTAAAAACCAGCGGCATAACGCATTAACACTCCCATCTGTCTGGTGTCGATCGACCAAGCCATTTATCTGATAGTACCGTTCACCCCTTTCACCTCAGAGCCAGTACGTTAATAATAGAAAGTAACCTCAAAACAACAAAGCATACTAATAATGAACAATAAACAAGGGCTTAAAAGAGCGTTAGCATTATGCTATTTATTGGCTACATCGGTCAGTGCTGATCAATATTCTTTTTACGAAACACCTCAGGCTGGTGCTTTGTCGTGGTGGGGTGAACACAATAACCTTATGCCCCCAAACTACCCTCAACCCTGGAACGGGCAACAAACATCACCTTTCCAGCATCAAGCTATTCCATCTGTTTCACCCTATAACAACGCACCTTCAGGTTATCGTGCACCACCTCAGCAGCATTATCAGCCAGCTACTTACCGCGCACCCAAACAAAAAGCAGTATTAACAGCACTCAAATGTAAGAACCTTCGCTATGTGGAGCATGCTGGTCACTGTATCTTGCGTTCGAACGCGAACCTGACCGGATTGCAGGAGCAAATTCGCTACCTGAAAAAAACGAATCTACGAAAAAAAGCAGGCGGACAATGGGCCAATGTCTCAAACGCCGCACTACTTGAAACAGCCAGGGCATTATTAGACAGAGAGACCAACCACTCTTCAGGTTCACTCAATCAGAATTTTTCTTTGTACAGAATCGGCTCGAAAAACAATGATGAGCGTAGCTATTTCACCGGTTACTTTACCCCGGAAATACAAGTTCAAAGCTATCAGGATAATGTATATCGCTACCCCATTTATGGCAAACCACCTCGTGGTACAAAACTGACCCGCCGCCAGATAGACAATGGTGCTTTACAAAACAGAGGGTTAGAGATTGGCTGGACTAACGATCTGATAAATCTGTATTTCGCACATATTCAAGGTTCCGCTATTGCGCGTTATCCCGATGGTAAAACCCGTTATCTGAATTATGCCGCCAACAACGGTCATGCACCGCGCAATATTGGCCGCTATCTGAAAAAGAAAAACTATGCGAATGGTGACTTAAGTAATGCTAATGTCTCGCGCTGGCTACACCGGCACCCGGAAAAAATTCATGAAGTACTGCACCAGAATCCACGTTATATTTTCTTTAACTTAGCAGGAAATAAAACCAACACCGCAACAGGAACCACCATTATTCCCGGCCATACGATCGCTGTTGATAAAAATTACATTCCACTTGGTAGTGTTCTATTGGCAGAAATTCCACGCATTGATCACCGGGGTAAACGCACTGGCAGTGACTGGAAAATGTTATTTGCCCAGGACAGTGGCGGCGCAATAAAAGGCCCCGGACGCATTGATTTGTACACTGGTGTTGGTGATGCCGCAGAACGACAGACCTACCAACTGACCGGCTTGCATAAAACCTATTTGCTGGTGCGCAAGCCCGGATGGAATGAAAACAACCTGGCAAATAGGTAACAAATTAAACAACTCAGCTCACGTTCACTTTAAACAGTTTAGTTTAGTAGTCACAGGGGAACACCTGTGGCTGCGTAGTACGCACTTAAAATAGATGAATGAACGGGCATTTCATGTTAAACCTTCTTGATTATATTAATCCGATCGATATTCTGATCATCATATTGTCAATCATAGCTGTATTCGGAGCTACACTGCTGCTGCGCCCTCAGGTAGAGCACCGTGATACCTTCAGAATTCGTAAAATTCTCAAAAGAGCGGAACAGGATCGTAAATCTATTGCTCAAATCCTAAGCAATATCCAGCATGGCGCTAAAGATACAGAAACCTTGTCCAAACAGCTTAAAGTTCAGCTGGAACAGATAAAAAAAGACAATGAAACCAGCCAGTCACGCGCAGAGTCTGCTGAACTGACCATCAATAAAGCCAAATCATCCGAGCAGGAGCTACGCCAAATTTCAACCACACTGGGCGAGCGTATCCAGCATATCCAGACCTATTGGAATGATCAGCTGGAAGATACCACTGGCAGCGTAAAACAAATAAAATCCAGGCTAAATCAGGGATTAGTGCAAATTGATGAAGGCTTGTTGCGCTTACGTGAGCAGGAAAAAATGGCGCAGGGTTTTACACAAAAGCTATTGCAACACCAAAAAGAGCACCTGGCCTCACAACAAAAAAACACGATGGTTTCGGGCGATGTGCACACTCAATTAGAAAATATTCTAAAAGAATCAACATCATCACTGGATGTCATCCTGAAACATCAGCAGCAAGTAGATGGCTTGTTTAACAGCTATGCCGGAAATATCCGTAAACTCGAACAACAAGCTAATGAACAATTTACTGATGTATTCCAATCAACGGATGCAGCGCGCCAGGAAATGACCGAGGGCCTGCAGGAAAGCCGTGCGACGCTGGAAAAAATACGCCAGTATGAAGTTCAGGGCAATCAGATGCATGAGCGCATTAAACAACAGTTTAACCAGGTCGATCCTCTCAAAGTCGAACGACTCAGTGAGACTGTTGAGCTGACAGACGAGATGTGCGTCAACCTACAGCAAGGTCTGGAAAATGCCCGTGCTTTGCTGAGCACTTTGGAAGCAAAAACGGCGGAGGTTATTGATGCTAGCGAAAAAAAAGTAGCACCCATCAATCAAAAAGCCAGCCATGATGCAGATGGCCGCCCCCGCAATTTATTCTCACTACGGGCAAATCGGTAAAAAGCCATCCATGGCGACCCGAAGGGAGCTTTCCATGCAAATCCTTATTATTAAGCACCTGCTTAGTGTAGCCATTTGAAATATTTTCGCAGAAGAAATTATTTATCTTCTGCGCATGGATAAACTATAACAATCACTGATTCAATGACCGCCCACCATCAACGGGAATAACCTGACCGGTGATATAGCTAGCATCCCGTACCAAAAATAAGACTGCACCGGCAATATCAGCCGGATCACCGCTACGTTTCAAAGCTGTTTTCTCCAGCAATTCGATCTGTTGTGGCTCATCCATGCCCTGTTCCGGCCAGAGTATGGCACCCGGTGCAACGCCATTAACCCTTATCTCAGGCCCTAACTCTTTTGCCAAGGCCTTAGTCAGCATTAACAAACCCGCTTTAGCTGAGCTGTACACCGGGTAGTCAGCCAGTGGGCGAAAACCATGCACATCCACCATATTAACAATACAGCCGTTGTTCTTCTTCAGCTCCACCATCGCGGCCTGAGCGATAAAAAACGGCACTTTCATATTGCTGCCCACTAACTCATCCCACTGACGTTCAGTCACTTCACCCAGGGCCGTTGGATAAAAACCGGAAGCGTTATTCACTAAAATATCCAGCCTGCCCGCATGCTCAATGATGTGCCCCATCAACTGAGGTAACTTATCAATATCTAATAAATCACCTTGTACCAACAGACAGGATTCTGCTCGCTGCTCATTTAACTCGGTCTGTAGCTGCAATGCCTCAGCAGCCGAGTTACGGTAATGAACCACCACTACCGCTCCTGCTGCATGTAAACGCCGGATAATAGCTGCACCGATACGCCGGGCAGAGCCGGTAACC